>JAZPXP010000158.1:0-2692 GCA_045543715.1 Acutalibacteraceae bacterium | reverse complement strand
AATAAAATAGGATTAAAGTCCATTATTTTAACCTCCAAAAATTCATTATTGCCATTATACTAGATATTTTAAGGTATTTCAAGAAGAATTTGTAAATTTATATTCTGGTTGAATAAATTTCTTCCTTTTCCCTTTTAAATTCTGAAAATCTTCCCTCGTCTAACGCATTTCTTATATCTATCATAAAATGATTATAGAACCAAAGATTATGCATAACAAGAAGTCTTTGAGAAAGCATTTCCTCCGCCTTTAAAAGATGGCGGATATAAGCCTTGCTGTATCTCTTGCAAACAGGACAGTCGCAGTTGATATCAATCGGAGTCATATCGTGGTCATACTTCTTGTTATTTATGTTTATAATGCCTTGGGAAGTAAATAAATGCCCGTGTCTAGCATTTCGGGAAGGCATAACGCAATCGAAAAGGTCAACTCCCCTTTCAACTGCATTAAGAATGTTAGCGGGTGTTCCAACACCCATAAGATAACGGATTTTATTCTTTGGCATAACAGGGGCAACATTATCGATTATATCATACATAACCTCGGCAGGCTCACCAACAGCAAGACCGCCAATTGCATAACCATCAAGGTCGAGCTCGGCAATTTCTTTCATATGGTTAACCCTTAAATCAACATAGGTGCAACCCTGATTTATACCAAATAGCATCTGTTCTTTATTAACAGTATCATCAAGAGAATTTAGTCTCTTCATTTCTGCCTGACAGCGTTTTAACCATCTTGTTGTTCTCTCGCAAGAGGCCTTGGAATATGAATATTCAGCAGGGTTTTCAACACATTCATCAAAAGCCATTGCTATAGTTGAGCCTAAGTTAGACTGTATTCTCATACTCTCCTCAGGTCCCATAAAAATACGCTTACCGTCAACATGGCTAGCAAAGGTTACACCCTCCTCCTCAATCTTGCGAAGAGAAGCAAGCGAAAAGACCTGAAACCCTCCGCTATCGGTCAAAATAGGTCCATCCCAAGTTGTGAATTTATGAAGACCGCCACAGTCCTTAATAAGCTCGTCCCCTGGCCTTACATGAAGATGATATGTGTTCGAAAGCATTACCTGACAGTCAAGTGCTTTAAGGTCCTCGGCGGAGACAGCACCCTTTATAGCGCCCGCAGTTGCAACATTCATAAAAGCAGGGGTTTGAACAGTTCCTCTATTGGTTACAAACTCGGCTCTTCTTGCATTTTTTTCCTCTTTAATCAGTTTATACATTTTTTCTCCTTAACAAATAAGCATAGCATCTCCAAAGCTGAAGAAACGGTATTTTTCCTCAACGGCTATCTTATAAGCGTTCATAGTGTTATCATATCCCGCAAAGGCGGAAACCAACATAATCAGCGTGCTTTCAGGCAGATGGAAGTTGGTTATAAGTCCATCCATACACTTGAATTCATACCCGGGATATATAAAGATTTCGGTATCCCCTGAGCATTCCTTCATCTCACCGTAAGCGCGAGCAACACTCTCAACTGTTCTGCAGCTAGTTGTTCCAACGCAAATCACTCTGCCGCCCTGAACCTTGGTTCGATTTATTATATCGGCATTTTCTTTTGATACAAAATAATGCTCCGAGTGCATTTTATGTTGCGTTACATCGTCAACCTTAACAGGTCTGAATGTTCCAAGTCCTACATGAAGAGTAACATATGCTATCTTTATTCCCTTTTCTTTTAAGGAATTGAGCATTTCGTTGGTAAAATGAAGTCCCGCAGTTGGAGCGGCAGCAGAGCCTAATTCCTTTGAATAAACAGTCTGATATCTTTCTTTATCCTCTAATTTTTCCTTTATATAGGGAGGCAGAGGCATTTGACCAACCTCATCTAGACAGGCAAAAAATTCACCTTTTGTAAAAAATTTCAAAATTCGGTTTCCATCATCTAAAACCGCAATTACCTCGGCAGAAAGATTATCTGAAAACTTGAATTTATAACCCTCTTTTGCCTTTTTGCCGGGTCCAGCTAAACATTCCCAAACATTTTGCTCTTTTTGTTTTAGCAAAACGAATTCAACTATTGAGCCTGTATCAAGTCTTGTACCATAAATTCTTGCGGGCAAAACCCTTGTATTATTAAGCACAAGGCAATCTCCCTCTTTTAGATAATCAAAAAGAGAAGAAAATGAAGTATGAGTTATATTACCGCTTAATTTATCCAAACATAAAAGGCGTGAAGTATCACGTTTTTTCAAGGGTGTTTGGGCAATAAGCTCTTCGGGTAAATCATAATAAAAATCGCTTGTTTTCATTTTCACCAATAACTTTCAGTAATATTGCATTATTTTTGGCATAAAATAGTTTGACTAACTAAATTATCAATGTTATAATAAACTTGTTATATTATATTGCAAATTTTAATATATAGCAAGCAATTTTTCAAAAAAGGATTTGATTGAAATGAAAAAGTATAATGTTGGTATTATCGGAGCTACCGGTATGGTAGGTCAGCGTTTTTGTTTACTTCTTGCCGACCATCCTTGGTTTAATGTTACCGCCCTTGCAGCAAGTTCTTCTTCTGCAGGTAAGGTTTACGAGGATGCAGTTGGGTCCCGTTGGGCTATGACAACTGAAATCCCCGCTAACATTAAGGGTATGCCCGTTTTGGATGCCGAAAAGGATATTGATGCTATTTGCGATGCAGTTGATTTTGTTTTCTGCGCCGTTAATATGAAAAAGGATGA
>JAZPXP010000157.1:0-3405 GCA_045543715.1 Acutalibacteraceae bacterium | reverse complement strand
CTTTTTAAAATTCATAAAAGAGCATAATATATTAACACAGGTTAATGCAAATGCCTTTTTTATTCCTTCATATAAAAGGGTTATCAAAAAACTTTTCAAAATGGAGATAGTAAACTTTATTGCATCTGATACTCATTCTCCATCTTTCAGACCTCCAATGATAACCGATGCTTTAAGTTTTATCGAAGAGAAATTCGGCAAGGATATTAAAGATAAGCTAATTGCAAATTCAAACAACCTATTTACTGAAATTTCCAAGGGTGAAACAGATGCTTAAAAGCAAAACCTTAAATATTAAAAATAAAGATGATTTGGTTTATATTCAGTTTCCAAAACTTTTAAACTGCGGTATAGTTAATCATATATTCTCAACACGACACGGTGGCGTAAGTAACGGTGAATACTCAAGTATGAATTTGAGTTTCAATAGAGGCGATAATAGAGAAAATGTTTTAAAAAATTATGAGATTTTATGCTCAGCAGTTGATATAGACCCAAAAAATCTGGTGCTCACAAAGCAAACCCATACCAACAATGTTCTAACCGTTACAAATGAACATAAAGGAACGGGTGTTATTTTACCTGAGTTTTCGGATATTGACGGACTTGTTACTAACCAAAAGGGTGTTGCCCTCGTAACACAGTATGCTGACTGCACTCCCCTGTTATTTTGCGACCCAATAAAAAGGGTTATTGCAACCTCCCATGCGGGCTGGCGCGGAACGGCTAAGTTAATTGGCAAGATAACTGTTGAAAAAATGGCGAAAGAATTTGGTTGCAATCCAAAAGATATAATAGTAGGCATAGGACCTTGTATTAGGAACTGCTGTTATGAAGTTGATGAGCCTGTTGCTAAAGAATTTAGAGCAATTGAGTTTTTAGATTTAAGCAAAATTTTATTTCCAAAGGGAAACGGAAAATATATGCTTAATTTAGTTGAAGCAAACCGCCAAATTTTAATAAATTCGGGTGTTTGCCCTGAAAACATCGATGCTTCGGATATCTGTACCTGTTGCAATAGTGAAGATTTGCATTCCCACAGAGCAACAAATGGAAAACGAGGCAACCTCGCTGCAATAATAGAACTAAAAAAATAAACCGCTAAAGGCTGCTTGTCATAAGGATGTTAAAAACCTCGATGAAATTCATCGAGGTTTTTGCTTTTTTATAAGGAAAGAACCAGCATCTCATTTGTGCACACAAATGCTTTTGGGTGATACCCAAACCCTTTTTACAACAAAAAAGAGAAAACAAGTTATATTCTGTGCTAACGCACAGAGTGATATTTTCACTTCGTGAAAGTGTTATTACTCCTTTTGGTCGTAGTGGTATTTTATTCGTCTCCAAAACTCGCGAAGCGAATACCACTCGGCTTTTAGCCGAATATCACTGCGAAGCAATAAAACTCGCCGTAAGGCGAATAAAACTGCGAGACTTCCTTATGAGAAGTCTCGCAACGCGGTTTATTTTTTCTTTTTATGGATATTTCTTATTGTCTTTTTGGGTTTGCCTGTTTTGAATTTTGGATTATTATCGGGGGTTGCTAAACAGTTTGGACCTGTGCCGATCAAATCAAATCTACCCGCCTTTTTAAGCGCCGATAAAACTATTTTTCTATTTTCAGGCTTAAAATACTGAAGCAAGGCTCTTTGCTGAGCCTTTTCGGCAGGTGTTTTCGGAACATATACCTCTTTTAATGTATAAGGGTCAAGTCCCGTGTAGAACATACAGGTTGAAACCGTTCCAGGTGTTGGGTAAAAATCCTGAACCTGTTCAGGATGAAGCTTGTTCCTCTTTAAAAACAGAGATAATTCAATTGCATCCTTAAGAGTGCTACCAGGATGAGATGACATAAGATAAGGCACTAAATACTGCTTTTTGCCGACCGCCTTAGTCAGCTCATAAAATCTCTTTTCAAATCTTTCATAAACCTTAAAAGAGGGTTTACCCATAAATTTTAAAACATTATCAGAACAATGCTCAGGTGCCACCTTTAACTGACCGCTAGTATGATGAAGCACAAGCTCCTTAAAGAACTCTTCATCCTTATCGGCAACAAGATAATCAAATCTGATACCCGAACGGATAAAGACCTTTTTAACCTTTGGCAAGTTTCTGAGTTCTATTAGCAGTTTTAAATAATCTTTATGGGATACCTCAACAGCAGGACACATTTCGGGCGCTAAGCACTTTTTATCTGCACAAACGCCTCTTTTTAACTGCGCTTTGCAAGATGGCGCCCTGAAATTCGCGGTAGGTCCGCCAACATCATGAATATAACCCTTGAAATCTTCCATATCGGTTATCTTCTTGGCTTCGTCTATAACTGACTGATGACTTCTGACCGCTATCTGTCTTCCTTGATGATAAGCCAAAGAGCAGAAATTACAAGCGCCGATACAGCCTCTATTATGTATAATAGAAAACTTAACCTCTTCTATACCCGGAACCCCGCCAAGAGCTTTATAGCTCGGATGGTAATCCCTCATAAACGGCAGAGCATAAACCTCGTCCATTTCTTCTGTCGAAAGGGGCGGCATAGGAGGGTTTTGGATTACTATCTTAGAGCCATGCTTTTGAATAACGGTTTTTCCTCTAACGGCGTCGTGTTCATCCTGTTGGATACGGCAGGAAATGGCATATTGCCTTTTTCCTTTTTCACTGTCCTCGCTAACTGCCTCAAAAGAGGCACATTCCACAGCACCGCTTATATAATTATAATCCTTGCTATCAACAGCATAACAAGTGCCTTTAATATCGGTTACATCTTGATTTCTATCAAGTTTAAAAGCAAGTTCCGCTATATGCTTTTCACCCATACCGAACATTAAAAGATTGGCAGTTGAGTCTATAAGAATTGACCGACGCACCTTATCGTCCCAATAATCATAATGAGCAAAACGGCGAAGAGAAGCCTCAATGCCGCCTATCGCAATAAATACATCGCCAAATAGTTCTCTTAATTTTTTAGAATATACTATAACTGCTCTATCTGGTCTGGCACCCGCTTTACCGCCTGGGGTATAAGCATCATCGCTTCTTCTTTTTTTAGCGGCGGTGTAATGGGCCACCATAGAGTCAATATTTCCGCTGTTAACTAAAAAAGCAAGCCTTGGTTTTCCAAACCGCATAAAATCCTCATCACACCTTGGCTGAGGGATAATGCAAACCTTAAAACCCTTACTTTCTAAAACGCGGGAAATAATAGCCGTGCCAAAGCTCGGGTGGTCAACATAAGCGTCCCCCGTTACAATAATGAAATCGGGCTGTTCCCAACCCCTATCTTTCATTTCCTTTTTAGTTATAGGTAAAAATGGCATAATATCAACTCTTAATTTAATATAAATTTAGTATATCATATCATCAAAATTTTCGCAAGGAGAATAGAAATGGATGAACAAGGTT
>JAZPXP010000156.1:0-6160 GCA_045543715.1 Acutalibacteraceae bacterium | reverse complement strand
GAGGTTATTTCCCATATAGCTCCTGAGGAATTTGAGGATACAGAGGAAGATATAATAAATGTTGCCGTTATTGGAAAGCCTAATGCGGGTAAATCGTCCCTTATAAATCAGATAGCAGGGGAAGAGCGTTCAATAGTTTCTAATATTGCAGGAACAACAAGAGATGCTATTGATACAAAAATTGAGAAAAACGGCGTTAAATATAATTTTATTGATACTGCGGGACTCAGAAGAAAATCCAAGGTTGAGGATAAGATTGAAAAGTACAGTGTATTAAGAGCTAAAATGGCAATCGAACGCTCGGATGTTTGCGTTATAATGATAGATGCTGTAGATGGCTTTACCGAGCAGGATTCTAAGGTTGCAGGTTTGGCTTTGGAAGAGGGAAGAGCTTGCATTATTGCGGTTAATAAATGGGATGCTGTTGAAAAGGACGGCAGCACTATGGACAACTTCCGCAAAAAGCTTATGAACGACTTTTCTTTTATGCCCTATGCTCCGATTATCTTTATTTCGGCAAAAACAGGGCAGAGGGTTGACCGCCTTTTTGAGCTTATTAAATATGTTAATGAGCAGAACACGATGCGAATTTCAACGGGTATGCTTAACGATGTTTTAGCCGATGCTACTGCACGTGTTCAACCGCCAACAGATAAGGGTAAGAGGCTTAAGATTTACTATATGACTCAGGCCTCAACAAAACCGCCCACATTTGTTTGCTTCTGCAACAAGGCAGAGCTTTTCCATTTTTCATATCAGCGTTATCTTGAAAATCAGATACGCTCCACCTTTGGACTGGAGGGTACTCCCGTTCGCTTTGTTATAAGAGAAAGGGGAGACAAGTAATGATTATAACTGCTATTATCACGGTTATTGCTGCATATCTTTTAGGAAGTATAAATTTTGCTGTTATATTCAGTAATGCCTTTATGAAAAAGGATGTTAGAGAATTAGGCAGCGGAAATGCAGGAACAACTAATGTTATGAGAACTGCAGGCTTTTTACCGGGGGCATTAACCTTTATTTGCGATGCTTTAAAGGGATTTGTTGCTTGTTATCTCGGCAAAGCGATTTTCGATTATATTTATATCACAGATGGCAGTGAATGGGCACTTTCTATATACGGAGTTTTTATCTGCGGTCTTGCCTGTATGCTCGGTCATGTTTTCCCGATATTCTATCAGTTTAAGGGCGGAAAGGGCGTTGCAACAAGTGTTGGTATTTTTGCCGTTTGTTGCCCGATAGCTATTGTTTTAGGGCTCGTAGTTTTCGCTCTCGTTCTGCTTGTTTCAAGGATGGTATCCTTAAGCTCTTTATTGGCAACTGTTGTGGTTGTTGTTTTATCGATTGTTTTTTATGATAGCGATGCTTCAATATGGCCTCAGGCGATACTAACCATTGTTATGGGAATTATCGTTTTCTCAAAGCATATTGAGAATATAAAGAGACTTATTTCGGGAACGGAAAATAAAATCGGTAGGAGGAAATAAGCTTGGTTAAGGTTAGTGTTTTAGGCTCAGGCGGTTGGGGTATGGCTTTGGCACTTTGTGCTCATAACAATGGCTGCAAGGTAACTCTATGGTCCCCGTTTGAG
This sequence comes from Acutalibacteraceae bacterium, assembly GCA_045543715.1. GTDB lineage: Bacteria > Bacillota > Clostridia > Oscillospirales > Acutalibacteraceae > UBA737. The sequence continues at coordinate 4,566 of JAZPXP010000156.1, read as the reverse complement.
AATGAAGTTCAGATGTTAAAGACAAAAAGAACCAATGAAAAGCTCCTCAAAGGTATTTTCATTCCCGAAGATATCGATATTACCTCTGATTTATCGGTTGTTGAGGGGGATACAATAACAATTATCGCTGTTCCTTCAACCGCTGTTCGAGAGGTTGCAAGTAAACTTAAAGATTATAAGGATTTCGGCATTGTTGTTAATGTTTCTAAAGGTTTTGAAAAGGGAAGTCTTAAAAGACTTTCTGAGGTTATAGCCGAAGAGCTTCCCGAAAGTCCGATAGTAGCTTTAACAGGTCCCTCGCACGCAGAGGAGGTTGCAAGAAAAATTCCAACCTCTATTGTTGCTGCTTCCCGTTCCTTAGCGGCGGCTCAGGCAGTTCAGGGAATAATGAGAAGTCAGAATCTCAAGATTTATACTTCAGGCGATATTATCGGTGCAGAGCTTGGCGGAGCACTTAAGAATATTATCGCTATCGCTTCTGGAATTTGCGGCGGCTTAGGTCTTGGTGATAACACAAGGGCAGCTCTTATTACAAGAGGTATGGCAGAGATGGCAAGGCTTGGCGTTTGTATGGGTGCTAAGGAATATACCTTCTCTGGTCTTACCGGTATTGGAGACCTTATAGTTACCTGTATGTCTGAGCATAGCCGTAACAACCGCTTCGGTCAAAAGTTGGGAAAAGGTGTTTCGGTTGAACAAGCCTTAGAAGAGGTTGGAACAGTTGAGGGATATTTCGCCGCTGAAATGGCTCACGGGCTTTCATTGAAATATGGTATTGAGCTTCCGATTATCAGTGAATGCTATGCCGTTTTATATGAGGGAAAGGACGTTAAACAAGCCTTATTAGACCTTATGGAGCGTCCTGGAAGAAGCGAACATTAAAAATTTAAAAAAATGCTTGATTTTTGGCGTATAATATGATATTATAGTTCTTGCTATTGTGGTTGATATAATTCAACCGTTATTCAGAAGGAGGTGCAGACCATGGCTAAATGTGATATCTGCAATAAAGAAATTGCTTTCGGAATAAAGGTTTCTCACTCACACAGACGTTCTAACAGAACCTGGAAACCCAATGTTAAGAAGGTAAAGGCAATCGTTAACGGTTCGCCCCGCCGTATCAATGTTTGCACCCGTTGCTTACGTTCCGGCAAGGTAACCAGAGCTATCTAATAAGCTTAAATTTTACAAATAACCCTGAGCTTTTGCTCAGGGGATTTTTGTATATGGATGTGTTAAAATGATAAAGGCAGTTTTATTTGATTTGGATGGAACATTGGTTAACTCTCTTGAGGACTTAGCTGATAGCACCAACTATGCTTTGAATAAGTTTGGTTTTAAACCCTATGAAACCGACAAATATAAATATTTTGTTGGGGATGGAATACCTAAGCTTATCGAAAGGGTTTTACCCGAGAATGAAAGAAATAAGGAAAGAATAACCGAGGTTTTAAGTGTTTTTCTTGGGTTTTATAAGGAGCATTTCGCCGATAAAACCAAGGCTTATAGCGGTATTTATGAGCTTTTAGTGGAACTCAAAAAAATTGGGCTTAAAACGGCCGTTATTTCCAATAAGGCACATAATATGACCTTGGAGGTTGTTGATAAGCTTTTCCCTGATACTTTTGATTTGGTTTACGGCAAAAAAGATGGCTACCCAACAAAGCCCGACCCGAAGCTTACCTTAGCACTTATGAATGAGCTTGGAGTAAAGCCTCAGGAATGCGTTTTAATCGGTGATTCGGGAATGGACGCTAAGGCGGCAGTTAATGCCGATTGCATCGGTATAGGAGTGCTCTGGGGCTTTAGAACAAAAGAGGAGCTTCTTTCAAACGGTGCCCGTTATATAGTGAATAAACCTTCAGAGATTATTGACATTATCAAGGGGTTAATGTGATGAGGTCTAAGTTTTTAGAAACAAAGCTTGCTTGTTATGTTGGATATGTAGTACAAGCGGTTATAAATAACTTTTTGCCAATTCTTTTTATAGCTCTTCAAGATGTTTACGGACTTGGTTATGAAAGATTAGCAAGACTTATTATTTTTAACTTTGTGTCTCAAATAGCTGTTGATTTTTCTGCACCTAAGATAGTGGCACTTTTTGGTTACAGAAAAAGTGCGGCACTTAGTCAGGCAATGGCGGCTTTGGGACTTGTTTCGATGGGAATTTTGCCCCGAATAATGAGTAATACATATCTTGCAATAATTATTTCGATTATAATTTATGCGATTGGCAGCGGTATGATGGAGGTTATTATAAGCCCCATAATTGAGATGCTTCCAACCAAAAACAAATCGGGTAATATGGCATTTTTGCATTCCTTTTATTGTTGGGGACAGGCTTTCACAATTATTGTTACAACCCTTTTGGTTACGGTTTTCGGCTATAAGGGTTGGGCTAATATCCCGCTGATTTGGGCGGTGATACCCTTTTTAAACACCTTTAGCTTTTTTAAAGTGCCTGTAATTGAGCCTAAGGGTGAAGAAAAGGGTGATTCATTTAAAAGTCTTGCCTCTTCAAAAAGGTTTATAATTTATATGGTTATGATGTTCTGCGGAGGGGCTTGCGAAATTGCAATGGCAGAATGGGCATCTCTCTTTGCTCAGCAGGCCTTGGGCGTTTCCAAGGTTATAGGGGACCTTGCGGGTCCATGTGCTTTTGCTCTGTTTATGGGAACGGGAAGAGTGTTATACGGTTGGATTTCTAAAAAGGTTGATTTCAGGAAAACAGTTATAGTTATGAGCCTTTTATGCTTTATCTGCTATTTAACCGTTGCCTTTTGCAAAATCCCCGCTGTTTCGCTTATAGCTTGTGCCGCTTGCGGATTTTCCGTAAGCCTTTTCTGGCCTGGCGTTTTATCCGAGGGTGCTAAGGACTTTAAGAGGGGCGGCTCGGTTATGTACGGTGTGTTTGCCTTGTGCGGAGATATGGGTTGCAGTGCAGGTCCTTGGATTATAGGAATTATTGCTGATAGATTAGGGCTTAACTTTGGTTTTTCAGTTGCGGCGATTTTCCCCGTAATTATGATAATTGCAACAGTTTTACTCATTAAAAATAATGATTGCAAAATCAGTCAAAAAGCATTATAGTATATATAAAGAGGTGGAAAAAATGAAAAGAGAAGATTATTTGAGCTGGGATGAATATTTTATGGGTGTTGCATCCCTTTCGGCAATGCGAAGTAAGGACCCATCAACTCAGGTTGGAGCTTGCATTGTTAATGCAGATAAAAGAATTATCTCTATGGGATATAACGGAATGCCTAAATGCTGCAGTGATGATGAGTTCCCTTGGGATAGAGAGGGAAATCCTTTAGATTCTAAATATCTATTTGTATGCCATGCGGAGCTTAACGCTATTTTAAATAGTGCGGGCGGTAATGTAAGGGGCTGCACAGTTTATACAACTCTTTTCCCCTGTAATGAATGTGCTAAGGCTATCATTCAGGCAGGAATTTCCGAGGTTGTTTATATGAGCGATAAATACGCTACAACCGATAGCACATTAGCTGCTAAGAAGATGTTTGATACAGCAGGAGTTACATATCGCCCTTATAATATAGCAAACAAAAATATAACTATTGAACTTTAAAAAAGATGCTTCGGCATCTTTTTTATTTTTCTATTGACAAGTGAAGAGGTGTGTGCTATAATACATTTAACAATTAGGTTAAATGTTAAATGAAAGGAATGAAAATATGGCACTTCAAAAAACTCTTAAAGCTCTTGCCGACCCGATTAGAAGAGATATTTTAAATATGCTCAAAAAGGGAAGCTTATCGGCGGGAGAAATTTCTGATAAGTTTTCTGTTACGGGTGCATCTATATCCCGTCATCTTTCGGTGCTAAAGGATGCCGATTTAATCAGGGATACAAGGGAAGGAAAGTTTATATTTTATGAAATAAACACCTCGGTTTTAGAAGAAGCGATGCTTTTTATAGCTGATTTGAAAGGAGATAACGATAATGTTTAAAAAGAATAGATTAAATCTTATAATAGCTTCAGTTATAACACTTTTGCCGATACTGGCAGGGGTTGTTCTCTGGGAAAAACTGCCCGATAATATGGCAACTCATTTTTCGGCAAGTGGCTCTGCAGATGGATTTGCTTCAAAAGCTTTTGCAGTTTTTGGTTTGCCCCTTATTTTATTGGGTGTATTTTGGCTTTGTATCTTTTTCACTATGAAGGATGTTAATAACCAAAACCAAAATAAAAAAGCACTCGGTATAATTTATTGGATAATCCCCATTCTTTCCTGTGTTGTTAACGGAATAGTATATCTTATAGCACTTGGAAAAGAAATGAACCCCGCCTTAATCGTTTCTCTTCTTTTAGGCTCTATGTTTATTATAATTGGTAACTATTTGCCGAAATGCAAACAAAATTTCACCCTTGGTATTAAAATTAAATGGACCCTTGAAAACGAGGAAAACTGGAACAAAACCCACCGTTTTGCAGGAAAGGTGTGGTTTATAGGCGGATTTATTATGTTATTAACTGCTTTTTTAACAATTGAATACGCCTTGATTTCCATTATCGTTTTAATTGTTCCTATGGTAGTACTT
>JAZPXP010000155.1:0-4839 GCA_045543715.1 Acutalibacteraceae bacterium | reverse complement strand
AAACGAACTATATCCTTACCGATAACGTGAAGGTCGGCAGGCCAAAGCTTATTATAAAGCTCGGAATTGTTTTCAGTATCATAGCCGATACCTGTTATATAGTTTGAAAGTGCATCTATCCAAACATAGATAACATGCTTATCGTCAAATCTTACGGGAACACCCCATTTGAAAGAAGAACGAGAAACGCAAAGGTCCTGTAGACCGGGTTTCAAGAAGTTATTTATCATTTCGTTTTTACGGGATTCTGGCTGAATAAAATCAGGGTTTTGCTCGAAATATTCCATAAGCTTATCCTGATATTTGCTAAGCTTCAAGAAATATGCCTCTTCCTTTGAGTCGATAACCTCTCTTCCGCAGTCGGGGCATTTGCCGTCAATAAGCTGAGACTCGGTATAGAATGATTCACAGGGAACACAGTATTTACCCTCATAGGTGCTTTTATAGATATCGCCCTGTTCATAAAGCTTTTTGAAAATCTTCTGAACTGTAGCCTCGTGATAATCATCAGTTGTTCTGATAAACTTATCATAACTAGTGTTCAGGCTATCCCAAACACCCTTGATAACAGAAGCCGCTCTATCAACATATTCCTGAGGAGCAATACCTTCTGCTTTCGCCTTTTCTTCGATTTTCTGACCATGCTCATCTGAGCCTGTCATCAGATAAACATCAAAGCCCATCTGCTTTTTATAGCGGGCAATCATATCGGCAAGAACGATATCATAAGCGTTACCAATATGGGGCTTGCTCGAAGCATAAGCTATTGCAGTTGTGATATAAAATTTAGGTTTTGAATTCATTTGTATTCCTCCTAAGGTCTTTTAATGAAATATGCTATGTAAGACACGGCGGTGCTGATTAAGGTATAGATTAGCAAGGTTGTGTCAGTAATAAGTGAATCTGAAGCGCCGAATGATGTATAAGCAAATATCACAGCGCCTAATGCAGAACTGATAATAAAGCAAACCGTAAGCAATAAATTAGAGGTTTTAATTCGTGCAGCGCAGTTAAGAAGTGTTGGAAGAGCCAAGGGATTATTTCTGTATGCCGCTGGGGAAGAAATTGCTTTAGCTTTAGCACAGGTTGATTTATACATATGGCATCCCGCACTCGACATAACCTTAACCGAGTCTTCATAGAGCCCTAAGTAATCGCAAATCATTTCTTCGGTGAGGTTAGGGTCGCAGTTGTTTATAAGAAGTGTAACACCCGAGAAGGTGAGATGCCTAAGCTCCCTTGCAACATCGGGGTTAACATTGTACTGAACAACAAGCAAAGCGCACGCCTTTTCTCTTGTTGCAACATAGATGGGGAAGTAACCCTGACGCAAAATCTTCCTATCAACCTCAACCGAGGGAACATCAATACCGTGGGCTTCCATAAGGGTTCTGTTGCCGATAAAGAGGAGACGGTTATCAACCCAACCCGAAATTCCCATTCTGTCCTCATATTTAACGGTATCAGAATCGGGAAGAGAGGTTATATTTCCGCTTCCTGCAATTTGCTTGAATATGGGAGCTAAGGTGCTATTCAAGGTGTCGGTAAGAGAGGCGGCGCGAATGAGAGTATCCTGCAAATCGTTTTCTGAAAGCACCTTCATCTGATGGAGGGTAACGGTGCCCGAAGGGAATATATCCTGAGAATTTAAGACTGCTGCATTTGCCGCTTCAAGCTGTTCTGCTGCTGCTTTGCCGAATATAACTGCACCAACCTTTTTAAGCTTTTTAGAGGCTCTGTATAAGGCGAGAGAGTCTATAAGGAATACAGTGGGAAGTGCAGCAAAGCACTGGATTGCGGCTGCGGCATAAAGCCCATAAACCGTGCCCTCGAAATACAAGGTGCAGGCAAATGCGCTTATAGCCGATAACAAAAGCGAAATTGCAGTTATGAGAGGGAGTTTGCCGTTTAAAAATGAGCCGAATGAAGAATATTTCATAAAATCTTCAATATGATTTGCTATTTGCGGTGCGGCTATTAAAACATCTCCCTCTATAGAGTTTTTGGACATTGAGAAGGTAATAGAGGGGTCGCTTATAAGCTTAATTCCGTTTTTCTCATTGTTTTGGTTAATACCTTTAAAGCTTGTAAGAGTATGGGAAGCCTTAAGGAAAAGTCCTATTGCTCTGAAACTTAAGATAACCGCTAAAAGCAAGAGCATATCAATAAACAAGCTTTCATTCAGAATTGCGAAAACTGCATAAACGGCTGTGAAAATAGACGCCAAAGAAGCCGAAACATCAGATGTTGAATCTTTTTGAAATATCTTGGCAAATCCTTTAAACATATCTAAATTCGAAAGAATAACAAGTCCAAAAAGACTGGTGCAAGCTATCATTCCGCCAACTGTATGCGCAAGTAAAACTTCCGTCATAAAGGGTAGCTTCATAAATGAAAGAATGAGGGTGAAAATAATCGAAAAGGACATGGAAAGAAAAGCCCGTCTTTTAATTATTGATAGCTTTCTTAAAATTTTATGACCATCATTGAGGCTTTCAAATTCCTCTTTCGGAACGAAATCTTCAAATTCGTTCTTTTCAAGGTGGACTTCTTCCTCAACCTCGGCTGAGGCAAGATTTGGTATTCCCGTAAACTCGCCTGTAAGGTCTATTGACCGAGTGTTCGTTGAAACTGATATTTGTGGATTATTACCGCTATTGCTGCTTATTGGAGTAAAGGTGATTGTTGCGGTGTTGCTGATATCCTCAGGCTGAACTTTAGGCTCAAAATAAGAGGGAGAATCAATATCGGAAATAACAAAGGGAACATTCGATTGAACAAATTCAACCTTATTCTCAACTATTGGCTCTTCTATGATTTCTTCTTTTTTTTCGGGTTGAGGTTTAGGTGTATATCCTAAATCGTCAAGCTCGATTTCATATTTTTCGGAAAGTCTTTCAATCGTTTTTTCGCTATTGCTTTTTAAAATTTCAGCAACGCTTTCGAGCTTATATAATGGCTCGGTGTTAACTGAGGCATCTTTACCGTTTTCATCGAGAATATAGGGAAGACATTTATCAAGAAGGCTTTTCTTAGGCTCTTCTTTAATTTCCTCTTTAATCTCTGGTTTAGTTTCTTCCTTTTCGGGCTCTTTTATTATTTCCTCAGAATTATAACCGTCAGCGGCTTTAGCTAAGCGTTTTTTAAGCGCGTCAAGAGCGCCCGAACTACTGTTGGGTGCGAGTTTCACCTTTTCCTCAGTTTCAAGCACCTCTTCAGGAGTTAGAACATGGGGTGCGGTTATCTGCTCCGGACGGGTTTTGGATTCTTCCTCAAATGAGAAGAAGGAATCATTATCCTTTTTTGAAAAGATTTTCATTTTGTTCTCCTTTTTCGAACTACTTCATACATAAGAACGCCTGCCGCAACCGAGGCATTGAGCGAATTTATTTTGCCAAGCATCGGAAGACTTATAATTCTATCACATTTTTTAGCAGTTAAATTTCCAATTCCTTTGCCCTCGTTTCCGATAACCAAAGCGCAGGGAAGGTCATAATCAACAGCTTCGTAATCCTCGCCGTCCATATCGGCGCCAAACACCCAAACGCCCTGCTCTTTCAAAAAGTCAATAGTGTTTGGAATGTTGGTAACTCGTGCAACCTTCATATATTCGAGCGCTCCGCTTGCCGATTTAGCAACAGTGGCATTAAGAGAAGCACTTCTTCTTTTAGGAATAATAATTCCGTGAACCGAGCAAGCCTCAGCGGTGCGGATAATAGCGCCAAGGTTATGAGGGTCTTCTATTTCATCACAAACGATTATAAATGGCTTTTCGTTTCTTTGCTTTGCAAGAGCTAAGATTTCTTCAGGGGTGGAATATTCCTCGGCGGCATAAAAAACCGCAACCCCCTGATGATTAGCGCCGCCGCAATAGTAATCAAGCTTTTGAGGACTAACCTCTTTTATAAGAATTCCTTTTTGTTTGCATTTTGCGATAATTGCGGTAATCGAGCCACCGTTTACACCGTGAGCCACGAGCAGTCTATCTATCTCTCTGCCTGAGCGGACAGCCTCTAAAACAGGGTTTCTTCCACAAATTATATTTGAATTTTTATTGTTTTCCATATTTCATATCCTTATATATAAATATACATAATAGATTATATCATAAAACTCTAAGAAATCAAATAGTAAATTTTAAAAAAGTTGGGAAATAATAATTGAAAAGGAGAGTTGCTTTATGGAAAAAATAATTTCAGTTGAAGGTTTTGAGGTTTTGGATTCGAGAAGCAATCCAACAGTAGCGGTAAGAGTTACCTTGTCAGATAAAAGCCAAGGCCTAGCTTTTGCACCTTCGGGTGCTTCGACAGGAGAATTTGAAGCTTATGAAAAGAGGGATGGAGATAAAAACCGTTATTTAGGAAAAGGGGTTAAAGAGGCGGTAGCAAGCGTTAACGGAGAAATTGCAAGAGAACTTTTAAGGCTTTCAAGCTCTGATCAAAGAGCGGTTGATAATCTGCTTATAAAGCTTGACGGAACACCCAACAAATCAAGACTTGGAGCGAATGCTATTTTAGCGGTTTCCTTAGCGGTTGCTAAAGCTAATGCTAAATCCTTGAAACTGCCTCTTTATAGATATCTCGGCGGTATTGTTGGAAATGAGCTTCCAAGACCTATGATGAATATTTTAAACGGCGGTGCTCATGCTACGAATAATATTGATATTCAGGAGTTTATGATAATTCCCAGTAAGCCCTCTTCCTTTAGTGAGGGGCTTCGAAAATGCAGTGAAATTTATCATACTTTAGGCGATATTTTAAAGGCAAAAGGAATGAGCACGGGAGTTGGTGATGAGGGCGGTTTTGCACCAAACCTTAATTCTGACGAAGAGGCTATAGA
>JAZPXP010000154.1:0-12521 GCA_045543715.1 Acutalibacteraceae bacterium | reverse complement strand
AGAAGATGTTTATACATCTATTCATATTGAAGAGTATGAAATCGAGGCAAGAGATACTAAACTTGGACCTGAAGAGATTACTCGTGATATTCCAAACGTTGGTGAAGATGCGCTTAAAGACCTTGATGAGCGCGGTATTATCCGTGTTGGCGCAGAGGTTCGCGCAGGTGACATCTTGGTAGGTAAAGTTACTCCAAAAGGTGAAACTGAACTTACTGCTGAAGAGCGCCTTCTTCGTGCGATTTTTGGTGAAAAAGCAAGAGAAGTTAGAGATACTTCGCTTAGAGTTCCTCATGGTGAATATGGTACTATCGTTGATGTTAAAGTATTCACAAGAGAAAATTCAAGCGAGTTAAACCCTGGCGTTAATATGGTAGTTCGTTGTTATATTGCTCAAAAGAGAAAAATCTCTGTCGGTGATAAAATGGCGGGCCGTCATGGTAACAAGGGTGTTGTTTCTCGTATTTTACCACAAGAAGATATGCCATTCTTACCAGATGGTACTCCGCTTGATATCGTTTTGAATCCACTCGGTGTACCTTCTCGTATGAATATCGGTCAGGTGCTTGAAGTACACCTCGGTTATGCTGCTAAAGCGCTCGGCTGGAAAGTTTGTACCCGTGTATTTGATGGCGCTCACGAGTCTGATATTCGCGAATGCTTAAAAATGGCAGGTTATGAAGAAGACGGTAAAACTGTTCTTTATGATGGTAGAACAGGTTTGCCATTTGATAATAGAGTAACAGTAGGTTATATGTACTTCTTGAAACTTCATCACTTGGTTGATGATAAGATTCACGCTCGTTCAACAGGTCCTTACTCACTCGTTACACAACAACCACTCGGTGGTAAAGCACAATTCGGTGGTCAGCGTTTCGGTGAGATGGAAGTTTGGGCACTTGAAGCTTATGGTGCAGCTTACACACTTCAGGAAATCCTTACTGTTAAGTCAGATGATGTTGTAGGAAGAGTTAAGACCTATGAGTCTATTGTTAAGGGTCAGAACATTCCGAAGGCAGGCGTTCCTGAGTCCTTTAAGGTTCTTATCAAGGAACTTCAGTCCTTGGGACTTGATGTTAAGGTTCTTGATGAGGAAAATGAGGAAATCGACCTTAAGCAGTCATTTGATGATGACGATGATTTAGGCTTCGGCACTCCCGCAATTCCTGAGGGCGAACCCGTTCCTGAGGAAGAGGAAATGTTCGAAAGTGATACCGTTGTTGATACCCTTGAGGGCTTTGGCCTTGAGGATGAAAACGGAGAAGCAATAGCTTCGGAAAACGAAGAAATGTAATGGAGGGCAATTATGGCAAACATTGAATTTGAATCAATAAAAATCGGACTTGCGTCTCCTGAACAGATTAGAAGCTGGTCTCACGGCGAGGTAACAAAGCCGGAAACTATAAACTACAGAACCTTAAAACCCGAGCAGGGCGGTCTTTTCTGCGAACGCATTTTTGGACCCCAGAAGGACTGGGAGTGCCACTGCGGTAAGTATAAGAGAATTCGCTATAAGGGTAAGGTTTGCGAACGCTGCGGCGTTGAGGTAACTCGCGCTAAGGTTCGCCGCGAGCGTATGGGCTCTATTGAGCTCGCCGCTCCCGTATCTCATATCTGGTATTTCAAGACCATTCCCTCAAGAATGGGATTAGTTCTTGATATCAGCCCTAAGGCTTTAGAGCAGGTGCTTTATTTCTCCCAGTATATAGTAACCGATCCCGGAACTACCCCATTGGAGAAAAAACAGCTCCTTAACGAGAAGCAGTATCGCGATATGCGCGAAAAGTATGAGGACGATTTTAAGGCAGGAATGGGCGCTGAGGCTATTAAAGAGCTTCTTTCTGAAATCGACCTTGAAAAGAGCTGCAATGAACTTCGTGAGGAACTTGAAAGTTCTAACGGTCAGAAGAAGGTTAGAATTTTAAAGAGACTCGAGGTTTTAGAAGCTTTCAGACAGTCGGGTAACCGTCCTGAGTGGATGATTTTGGATGTTATTCCTGTTATCCCGCCCGACCTTCGTCCTATGGTTCAGCTTGACGGCGGCAGATTCGCAACAAGCGACCTTAACGACCTTTACAGACGAGTTATTAACCGTAACAACCGCCTTAAAAGACTTCTTGAGCTTCGCGCTCCAGATATAATTGTCCGCAACGAGAAGCGTATGCTTCAAGAGGCTGTTGATGCTCTTATTGATAACGGCCGCCGCGGAAAACCCGTAACAGGTCCTAACAACAGAGCATTGAAATCTCTTTCCGATATGCTTAAAGGTAAGCAGGGACGCTTCCGTCAGAACCTTCTCGGTAAGCGTGTTGACTATTCGGGCCGTTCGGTTATAGTTGTAGGTCCTGAGCTTAAGATGTATCAGTGCGGTCTTCCTAAGGAGATGGCTCTTGAACTCTTCAAGCCCTTTGTTATGAAACGCCTTGTTGAAACAAAACAGGTTGTTAATATCAAAACCGCAAGAAAGATGGTTGAGCGTGCTTCCGCTGAGGTTTGGGATGCTCTTGAAACAGTTATTAAGGAACACCCCGTTCTTCTCAACCGTGCGCCTACACTTCACCGCTTGGGTATTCAGGCATTTGAGCCGGTGCTCGTTGAGGGTAAAGCTCTTAAGCTTCACCCCCTCGTTTGTACCGCATATAATGCTGACTTTGACGGCGACCAGATGGCTGTTCACGTACCTCTTTCTGCAGAGGCTCAGGCTGAGGCGAGATTCCTTATGCTTGCAGCTAATAACCTCCTCAAGCCTTCGGACGGTAAGCCGGTTGCTGTTCCTACTCAGGATATGGTTCTCGGTTCTTACTATTTAACTCTTGTTAAGGCTGATGAAATCGGAACAAACAAGGTATTCCGTGATAAGAACGAAGCCATTATGGCTTATAATGATGGAGTTGTTGGTCTTCATGCTCCTATCAGAGTTCGTATGACCAATAAAGAGGGTGCAACCAAGCTCGTTTGGTGCACCGTTGGATTTATCCTCTTTAATGAGTCTATTCCTCAGGATTTAGGCTTTGTTAACAGAAATAATCCCGAAACTGCTTTCGACCTTGAGTGGAGTTTTAAGGTTAAAGACCCCTCAAAGAATTTTGTTGAGAGCAATGATGATATTATTCAGAACAAGGTTGGCAAGAAACAGCTTGGCAAGATTATTGACAGATGTATCAATATTCATGGCACAAGCGAATCCTCCATCGTTCTTGATAATGTTAAGGCAACAGGCTTTAAGTATTCAACCAAGGGTGCTGTAACCGTTGCCGTTAACGATGCTGTTATTCCGCCCAAGAAGAAAGAAATCTTGGCTGAGGCTGAAAAGCAGATTGATATTGTTAACCGCGACTATCGCCGAGGCTTCATAAATGAAGACGAGCGTAGCCGTCATGTAATCGAGATATGGAACAAAGCAACCGAGGATGTTGCCGATGCTCTTAAGGGCAACCTTGATGAATTCAACCCCATCTTTATGATGGCTGATTCGGGCGCCCGTGGTTCTATGAGCCAGATTCGTCAGCTTGCAGGTATGCGCGGACTTATCGCAAATACCGCAGGTAAGGTTATCGAGGTTCCGATTCGTGCTAACTACCGTGAGGGACTAAATGTATTGGAATACTTTATTTCTTCCCGTGGTGCTCGTAAAGGTCTTGCCGATACAGCGCTTAGAACTGCCGACTCGGGATATTTAACCCGCCGTCTTGTTGACGTTGCGCAGGATGTTATCGTTCGTGAGGATGACTGTGGTACCGAAGAGGGACTTACCGTATTCGATATTAAGGATGGAAACCATATCTTAGAGCCTTTGGCAGAGCGTCTTGAGGGCAGATACTTGCTTCACGATGCAGTTCACCCCGAAACAGGCGAGGTTATCTGGTCTAAGGACGATATGATTACAGGCGATGCCGCTCAGATGATTGTTGATGCAGGAATTGAGCGCATTGAAATCCGCTCTGTTCTTACCTGTCATAGCCATCACGGCGTATGTAAGAAGTGTTATGGTAGAAACCTTGCAACCGCTAAGCCTGTAACAACAGGTGAGGCTGTTGGTATCGTTGCTGCTCAGTCTATCGGTGAGCCCGGTACTCAGCTTACAATGCGTACCTTCCATACCGGCGGTATCGCATCAACCGAGGATATCACTCAGGGTCTTCCTAGAGTTGAAGAACTCTTTGAAGCCAGAAGACCGAAGCGTTGCGGTCTTATTGCTAAGATTGACGGTACTGTTCGCGTTGCCGAAGAAAAGAAGAGCAATGTCATCATTATTACTAATGACGAGCTTAAGACTGAGGAGAAGGTAACCATTCCTTATGGTATTCGCCCCTTGGTTAAAGACGGTGATAAAGTAATAGCTGGTGATTTGCTTATTCCTGGCGCTAAATATCCTCAGGATATTCTTGAGGCTCAGGGACCTGAGGCTGTTCAGCAGTATATCATCGCTGAGATTCAGAATGCATATAGAACTCAGGGTGTTGATATCAACGATAAGCATATTGAGGTTATCGTTCGTCAGATGATGAAGAAGCTTAGGATTACTGATTCAGGCTCAACCGACCTCATTCAGAATGCAAGCTATGAATATAAGGAAATCTCTGATGCCAATAAGGCAGTTCAGGCTCGCATTGATGCTGGTGAAGAGGGACTTTCAAAGGCTCAATATCAAGTAACCTTGCTCGGTATCACCAAGGCTTCCTTGGCAACCGAATCCTTCTTGTCGGCGGCTTCCTTCCAGGAAACCACCCGTGTTCTTACCGAGGCTGCTATCAAGGGTAAGGTTGACCCATTGTTCGGCCTTAAAGAGAATGTTATTATCGGTAAGCTTGTTCCTGCAGGAACAGGTATGAAATGCGAGGAGATTAACCCTTCATCCTATGAAGAGGAAACTGAAGCATTTGAAGAATAATTAAAAACCGCTCGAAAGAGCGGTTTTTTAATTATTTGGAATTCGAATTTCGTAGGGGGACGAAGGGGCATAGCCCCCTACGAATGCAAGGCACAATATATAAATATTTGCAAAGAATATAAAATTGGTTATAAAGAATATAAAATTGTTTATATTTTGCTTGATTTTTTGTTCAAAGTAATGTAGAATGTAAATGAGATATTATCTAATTTTCTTAGAAAGGTAAAAAGGTGAATCAAATGAAGAAATTTTTAGACCCAGAGTTTGAACTTTTAAAGCTAACTCTTCGCGATGTCCTTTGCACTTCAACAGGTGATGTTGATAGTGAATGGGGCGAATTGGAGGAAAGCTCTGTTCCAAGTGATCCTGATGCTGATGAAGGCTTTGGAGACGAAGAATAAACCCCAGGCGAAAAATAATATCATTTAAAAGTGAAATAACTATTTTCGAAAGGATGAAAAGAGAATGAAACAAAAGGTTTCAAAAATTTTAAGCCTCATTTGTGCATTGGCGCTTGTCGTTTCTTGCATTTGTGTTGGATTTGTTGCGTCTGCAGAGGCAGATGTAACACCTATTACTGATAAAACTTTACCTACTGATTTGGGAACCAACCATTTTGCAGGCAGTTTTGTTGCCGCTTCTGAAAGTGGCACAGATATTTATGCAGGCGATAACACTGCCAGATGGGCAACGGCAACAACCACCACTGAAGCAGCGCCTACGGCTGTAGCATTTTATGGAGCTAGTAGTTCGGACTCCGTTATCAAATCAGCTGATAATACTGTTGGACAGAAAGTATATTATTTGCAAATGACGGTTATCCTTGCAGAACCGATCAATAACCCGACTACCTTCCATTGCGCCACAAATTTAGGTACTAAAACTAACACTCAGCTTTCGCGTTGT
The DNA here is from genome assembly GCA_045543715.1 of Acutalibacteraceae bacterium. GTDB lineage: Bacteria > Bacillota > Clostridia > Oscillospirales > Acutalibacteraceae > UBA737. The sequence continues at coordinate 6,724 of JAZPXP010000154.1, read as the reverse complement.
TATGAAATCTTTGCTTCAAATAATAAGGCTGACCTTTATAACACCGAAAGTAGCTGTGGCATTATATCAACTGCCACGGACGATACTACAACATATCAGCATAAAGTGGACATTTCGGAATTCGATTTACCAGAGGTTAAATATTTTGGTATTCGCTTCTATCACCGTCCTTATGAAAGCCGTGGAATTCAGATATCTTCTATCGGTCTTTACGGCGGTGAAAAGGAAGTTAAAGGTGATGTTGACGGCGACGGCGACTGCGATACTGCCGACCTCGCAAATTTAAAGCTTCATTTAGCAGGAGTTAAGGCAGTAGGAAATAAAGGTATAGTAAATCCCGATGTAAATACAGATGGCGAGGTTAATACAATCGACCTTGAACAGCTCAGGATTAAGCTTTCAGGGGGCGAGATTGATGATACCTTGAAAATTCTAGCTTTCGGAAACAGTTTCAGTGTTGATGCTATGGAACACCTTGACGGTATAATGGACGATGGCGGCATTGAAAAATATGTGCTGGGCAATCTTTATATTGCAAATTGCTCCATAGCACAACACATAACAAATTTGAATGAAAATAATGCGTTATATGAATATTATAAAAACACCAGTGGCTCATTGGATATATCTAATGGTTTCACTTTCTCTGCCAATGAAGCTCTTGCGCAGGAAGACTGGGATATTATTTCCATTCAGCATAGCTCCGCAGCCTATGACCTTGAACATATTGGAGACTATGAAGCACTTATTGAACTTATCAAAGAAGTTCAACCCAACGCTACAATTGTGTGGCATATGGCATGGGCTTTTGCGGAAGATTCCACCCATTCAGCCTTCGTCGATGTATACAATAGCGACCAAATGGCAATGTATAACGCTATTACAGATTGTGTAGAAAACGAAATCGAGCCTAACGAAAAGATAAGTATGATTATTCCTTCTGGAACAGCTATCCAAAATTTGCGCACATCTTACTTGGGTGATACCCTTAATCGCGACGGATACCATTTAAGTCTCGGAACAGGAAGATATACCGCAGCGCTAACCTGGTATGCCGCCCTTACAGGAAACAGTATAGATAACATAAGCTTTGTTCCTGTTGGATTCCCTGAAATCGAAGCTCAACTACCCGCTATAAAGGATGCGGTTAATAAGGCAATAGCCAATCCCTTCGATGTTACCGAGTCCGCTTATAAAGTGCAAGAATAAAAACAAAGCGAAAAATAATATGATTTAAAAGTGAAATAACTATTTTCGAAAGGATGAAAAGAAAGTGAAACAAAAGGTTTCAAAAATTTTAAGCCTCATTTGTGCATTGGCGCTTATCGTTTCTTGCGTTTCTGTTGGATTTGTTGTATCGGCAGAGGTTGTTTTCGAAGGGTCTGCAAGTTTTTCTGTTCCTACGGGAACTAACCACTTTGCAAGCAGCAAGCTTACCATTGCTGAAACCGACGGAACAGACTGGAATATTGCAAATAACGCTAACCTACTCAGTGCTACACTAACTACGCTTACCGACGGTTCTGTTGGTTCTTCAACTCACTCAAAAGCGTTTAAGGTAGCGTCCGGTTCGAGCAGTTCTCTTCTCAATGCCGATAACAACTCTTTGTTTACGGCTTCAAACCGTACAGGAACAGTAGCTCAGCAGACTGCTGCTTTTATGCAGGTAACCTTTGACCTTAAGGGAACGGTTGATAATCCTGAAAAATTCTATTATGCGGGTCATTATAGTTCGGCTGCAAAATTAATTTCTGCTCATTATTCAATCTTTGCTTCAGATACTCTTTATGACCTTTATGATGCTAAAAACAGTCTCTATACTCGTATCGAGGTCCCCGAAGATGGTACAGAAGTTACCGCAGGATATACCCAAGGGTATAGACAGAACACGATAGATATTTCATCACTCAATTTAACCAATGTTAAATACTTTGGAATTCGTTACTATCACCGTGATAATGCCAACTATATGGTAGATGCATCTGAGGTTGGTCTTTACGGCGGAACATACACCGCATCAAATGTTGTATATACCGAGTCTATGGAAGCACCCGCTGAGGACGCTACCTATTCAACCGATAACCATTTAAAAGATAACGGAACTATTACATATATGGTTAATGGGGAAGTTTCCGGAACAGGTTCAATGGCAGCAACTTATTATGACGGTCTTCCTACAAGCGGTTATAGTGAGGGTGCTGCATTTGGATTCACGAGTGCTAACAATAGTCCATTCCAGGATGATACTTATATGCAGTATGAGTATACCCTTGATAATGCGATAAACAACCCCGAATCCTTCTTCTTTGCTCAAGGAAGCGCGTATACAGATAGAGCTTCGCAACGTTGGACCTTGTTTGCTTCGAGTGATAAAGCAAGCCTTTATAATGATGAAAGTATAGTATATGAATATCTTTCTAATTACGGCGGTACCAGTTCAGCGTATAATGCTCAGCCTACGGAGCAAACGCTTGATATTTCTGATTTAAGTCTTCAAAACATTAAATATGTTGCAATTCGCTTCTATCATCGTTCTCATGCCATAAATTATGCAGATGGCGGCCAAATGCTCTTTATTTCAGAGCTTGGTCTTTATGGCGGTGAAGTTGTTGAAACCGTAACACCTACTGTAAATCTTTATCTCGGCACACCTGTATTAACAGATGACAATATTAAGATTGAAGTGTTTATGTCAGGCAACAACGCCGAAATGTGCGCTGTAAACTATAAGGTATACAGTGAACAAAAATTAACTCCTGTTACTACTGAAAGCGGAACCGTGGTTGATAGTTATTCTGACGGTACAGAGATTACCTTCAACGCTCAGGGAACAAAATTTGAAAATCCCGAAGATTTCGATGGTTATACAGGTTTCCAGATTCTTAATGAAAGTTATTGCGATGCGTCATCAACTGCAGGTATAAAAACCGCAGAAGGAAAAATAGCTGAGGTTTATTTCGCCGCTCCTGATATGCCCGGAACATATACCTTCAAAATAGTTGGTATAAGCGGTGCTGCTTTCATTGAAAATGCTACAGATGTTCAGGATTATGTAATCACCGTCGGTGAGGATGTTACCTACACTTATGCTCCAACCGCGAGCCTTAGCACAGAGCAAATCAAGTATACCAATGATACAGATTACGATACTTACGGTGTTAACTACTTGAAATATGGCTACGGCGAAGGTTTAGCAACCGATGGCACTACTGATATGGTTTTAACTGTAGGTGCAGGCTCTACTGATGGAAGGATTGCCTCTGCCAATGGTACTTCTGTAAATGCTGGAAAAAATAACGGAATTGTAACAGAAGGTAATAATGCCACCAATCAGACTGCTGCATATCTTCAGATGGAATATACCCTTAACGGAGTTATCAATAACCCTGAAAAGATAGTATTTATCAGCCATTTAAGTAATGGTAATTTAACCAGTCAGCATTATGCTGTTTTCGCTTCTTCTTCAATTGATACCCTTTATGATGAAGCTATTTATGAGTTTACTCTTGCAGAAAATGAAACTGTAGCTAACACACATATAATCGATATTTCCAAATTAAAGCTTCAAAACATTAAATATGTTGCTATCCGTTTCTATCATAGAGCATATACAAATGCGCCATATGCTCAGCATGTTGAAGAGTTTGGTATCTTCGGCGGAGAATATTCCGAAGAAACGCTTGATAATTTAACAGTTAATTCTGACTTAACCGCTGATTATGAAGAAGCAAACGGCAAGAATTTGTTGGTTTATAGCCAATTTACCTCTTCCTCATCTTCGGATATAGCATATTCAACCAAACCCGATTTCTCTGTTTTAACAGATGGCTCGGTTGCGGTTGGCAACTCTATTCAGCCCGATAGCGGCAGAATAGGTAAATCCGGAAATATGCTTCAAACTGAATCTTATCTCGAGCTTAAGTTCGATTTTTACAATGCGATTAACAATCCTGAAAAATTGCGAATTGCATTCGGATCAACCGAGACTGAGGGTTCGGCTTCCTTGCATTATACCGTTTATTTCCTAGATGATAGCGAAACTATCGAAACAACCGCAAAGGTTTATAATTATCAGGTATCAACAAGACAAAACGGTGAGCATATCCTAGCTCTTACCGATTTAGGTCAAATCAAGAGCGTTGTTGTTCGTTTCTATGAGTCTGAAAGTGAAGCTCTTGTTATCTCTGAAATCGGTCTTTACGGCGGCGAAGCAGAATTATATATAAGCGGTTCAGCCACCTCTAAGGATGACGATTATACAAGTGTTTACGGTGAAAACCTTTTCAAAAACGCTTCGCTTACTTTTAGTGCAACAGACGGCACTAATGTTTATGATGCTGAGAATGGTGTTACTCTCTCTAGGTATACTGTAATTACCGATAATAAATCTAATCTAACAACTTCTACAACCAGCACATATATTCAATTTGCCGGACTTACAAGTGCATCAAACGATTATCAGCAGACCGCTGCTTATATTGATATGACCTTTGCAATGAATGGCGATATCAATAATCCCGAAAAGATTTTGTTGGCGTTTACCGGTGGTACAGCAAACACTTTTAAACCCTCAATGCATTATGCAATTTATGCTTCTGATAGCTTGGATAAGCTTTATAACGATGAGTCTAAAATAGTTTATTATCAGAACGCAACCCGTCAGGGTGTTGAGCATTTGCATGATATCAAGGCAAAAAATCTTGAAGGCATTAAATATATCGGCATTCGCTGGTATGAGAGAATGAATGCAAAGATTTTGGCGTTCTCAGAAGTTGCCCTTTATGGCGGCGAATATCAGTCAGATCTTTCTCTTGCAGGCTCTGTTTTCCTTAATGCTCCAGAAGAGCTTGATAACTATGATATTCAGTATCGAGTAAGCGCTGCTGATTTAGCCTATGATACCATCACCGATATGGGTATGGTTGCAGGCTTTAAGTTCACCCTTGAGGAGAAGAACGAAGGTGCTACAGTTAACAAGGCTTGGGCAACCGAAAATCTTAAAAAGGGTGTTGCAGGTTCAACTAAGTTCTATAACTCAAAGCTTGTAGGCGCTGAGAATCTTTATTTCCATATTCTCAATTCAGGTTCAAAGGATGAGCTTGATGACCGTTCAGGTTATGCGATTTATGCTATCGGTTATGTAACATTTACGGACACTAGGGGCAGAGAAATTTCCCTTTGGTCCAACACTATGACCAAATCTTCAAAACAGATTTCAAGAACTCAGGCAAGAGATTATTATGAAGATGAAGAAAATTCTGTTGCTCAGCAAATCGCCGCTAGCAATTATGCAGACTATAATTTCAGCGATGGTTCAATCAATATAACCAAAGTTCGCGAATATGTTGCTGAAGTTAATGAAGCAATCAACTCTATCTATGTTAGCCAGGCAGATGGAGATGATATTAATAACACAGGCTCAGCAGAATCTCCGTTTAAGACTCTCGATAAGGCGGCAGAAAACGGCAAAATAATTAAGGTTATCGGCGCGTATACACTTGACGGAACTGAGAGAATCGGTAATGCTGACCACGCTGTAACTATCAAGGGCGCTGACGCTAATGCCGCAATTAACGCAACCACTATGGTTTTCGATGGTGATGCAACCATTGATAATATCACCCTCAACTTCCAGGGAGCAACTCAGGCTACCGAAAGCGTTGGCGGTGTTGTATATGCTAATTGTAACGCTGTAACTTTCGGCAAAGGTGTAACAACCACTACTGCTGGTACTAACTATGCTTATATCTATGGCGGCATGTACGATAATGATGGAACTACTACCGATATTACCGTTAACGGCGGTGAATGGTATAGAATCTTCGGTAACACTGATAAGAATTCCGGAACTGTTAGCGAAACGAATGTTACTATCGGCGGTAATGCTTCTGTACAGGAAGTGTTCGGAGCTTCACATTATTACGATCCTGATGAGAATGCTCAGGGAACCTTTACATTAACGGTCAGCAAAGCCAATGTTACCGTTAACGGCGGAAATATTGTTAGAGTATTTGGCGGTGGTCTAGGTTCTAAATCTACCGCGGTTGAAACTAATGTTACCGTTAACGGCGGAGACGGATACGGTGAAACCGAGGGATATGGTATGGAAGTATTTGGCGGCGGCCGAGTTGCCGGCCTGAAAAAATCAAATGTTATCATTAATGGCGGTATTGTTCAGCAGATATTTGGTGGTTCACAAAGTCGAAATGCTTCAAGTGGTTCTAATGCAGAACAACTTAATAGTGAAACCAATGTTTATATTTATGGCGGAACAATTACTCGAAGAATATATGGTGGATGCTATAACAATTATGAAGTATTAGGAGGATTTACCAGTACGTATCATGTTTATGGTAAAACCTATGTTTTCATCGATGATAATGAGAATTTGAATTTAATATTAGACTCCGATGAATTGGACAATGGAATTTGCGCTCACAGCCGTGTAAATGTGGATGATGCAACATATGAACAAACAGCAATATTAGAGTTTGCAACTCAGGCTCAATATGAAAAGTGCTTAAACAAAATAGGCACCATATGTGTTCCAGCGGCTGACGCATATACTGAGCTTAGGATTGCGGGCGAAACACAGTAATAAATCAGTAAAATAACAAACAAGAGATTTACCCCAAAGGGTAAATCTCTTGTTATCCTTTATAAGAATAAAGCAGACGGTATCTATGAATACCGTCTGCTTTAGTTTATATTTTAGAAAGTAAAT
>JAZPXP010000153.1:0-9372 GCA_045543715.1 Acutalibacteraceae bacterium | reverse complement strand
AGGGTTTTCGATTTCTACGGAGCGGTCAAGATATTCGAAGATTCTTGTGAAAAGAGCTAATGACCTCACGAAATCAACCTGAACATCAAGAAGCATTCTCACAGGCTGATACAGTCGGTTAACAAGGGCTACAACAACCGTTATATCGCCAACAGTCAGTCCCTTATCAAGTCCGCCGATTATTAGAAAACCGCCAGCAAAATATATCAGAAGGGGAGCGGTTTGAATGAACATTCCAAGCAGCACTCTGAACCAACTGCCCGCCCTTTGCTCCTTTATTGAAATTTTTGTTGCTTCATTATTTTTTGTTTTGAACTTTTCGTATTCAGCTTTCTCTTTGGTGAAGAGCTTAACGAGCAGTGAACCGCTGACCGATAGGGTTTCGTTGATTTGCTGATTTAGCTCATCGTGCTTTTCCTGAGCCTCGCTTACAAGCATCCAACGCTTGCGGCTAACACTTCTTGTTGGGAAAATAAGGAGGGGCAAAACCAAGAGTCCCACTATTGCAAGTCGCCAATCGGTATAGAACAAATAGAAAACCGACACACCGACAGTTAAGGTATTGCTCACAATTGAGGTCAGCATTCCCGATATAACCGAGCTTACACCATTTATGTCACTGTTCATACGGGTTATAATATCGCCCTGCTTTTCATTGGTGAAAAAAGAATGGGGCATATGCTGAAGATGGTCATACATTTCATTTCGCATATCGAAGATTATCTTTTGCGATATCCAGGAGTTTATGTATTGCTCAAGAACGCTAATCACCTGAGATGTAGCGAGAACGATAAAGGCAAGAACTACAAGCTGAAGGAGCATTTTTATATTTCTGCTATCGCTTATAATTGAATCAACTATCCAGCCTGTTATAACCGAGGGGAATAACCCTAAAACAGCAGAAACAATAAGTCCTAGGAAGACCAACATAAAATGCCATTTATAAGGCTTTAAGTATTTTGTTATTCTTATAAGCAGTTCCTTTGAAATCTTTGGCTTGTTCTGCTTTTCTTCCTCGGTTAAAAAGCCTCTCGGCCCAGGACCTATTCGCATAGGGCCTCTCATCCCAGGGGGAGGCGGCATCATAGGACGCATATTTTCACATTCCTTTCATTTCATATTTATATTGTAACATATTTACGAAAAAAGGCAAAAACTTTTGTTAATTTGTTAAAATATACAAAAGTTATTAACTTTTGCTTGACAAACTGTGTAAAAGTGATTATAATAAAGACAGAAACAGAAAGGAGGACTCATAAAAATGAGAATAGAAACTCCACCGGCTGTTGATAAAAATTAAAAGAAAGCGGTGATTCCGATGAAGTAAGAAGGCTCTTCAAAATAAAAAATAGGTGAAGGACCAATGAACAGTTAATTAAATTTTAAAATTGATAGTAAAAATTCTCGCAAGAGATTTACATAACCCAAAGTGGTGAGAAAGATGAAAGTGAGAAAACTGTTTATCAAATAAAATGATAAGGGTGATTCCAATGTACTCATCTAAGAAAACTCAATTTTATTAAACTTTAAAAAGTGCGTATTAAAGATTGCAAATCTAAAATAGCAATGTAAAATATCAATTTAACCGCGGTAGCGGAAGAAAGTGTGAAAGAAAAGATTGAGTGAAGAAAGTAAAATAGAATAACGGCGGTTGTGAAAATTTAGTTTCGCAACCGCTTTTTTTATGCAAAAGGCTTGATTTATCTTGAGAAGAGGGGTATAATGTAGCGGTTGTTAATTTTATCCCTAAAAGAAGGTTTTTTTATGCAAGCATTATTAAGTTTGTCGGTAGCTATTTTTGTGGGGCTGATGTTATCCCGCCTTGCTAAAAAGGTGAAGCTTCCTGCGGTTACAGCCTACCTCGTAGCAGGTATTCTGGTTGGTCCTTATCTGCTTGGTGCGTTTGGAGTTAAAGGGCTCGGCTTTATAAGTCATGCCGATATCAAGTCCTATAGCATTTTGTCTGATGTTGCTCTTGGCTTTATTGCCTTTTCAATCGGTAATGAGTTCAGAGTATCCCAACTCAAAAAGATAGGAAAACAAGCGACCGTTATCGGAATTGTTCAGGCGGTTATGGCAACTGTTCTCGTTGATGCGGCTTTAATAGGAATTCATTTTATAATACCCGATGTTTTGCCGCTGCCTTCTGCGATAGTTTTAGGCGCTGTGGCGTCTGCAACTGCTCCTGCGGCAACCCTTATGGTTGTTCGCCAATATAAATCTAAAGGACCGCTTACTGATATTTTGCTCCCGATAGTTGCCCTTGACGATGCGGTTGGACTTATACTGTTTGCTGTTTCGTTTGGTGTTGCAAAGGCAATGATTTCGGGAAGCGTTGATATTCTCTCGGTTGTTTTAGAGCCGCTTTTAGAGGTTGCGTTATCCCTTTTGTTAGGTCTTGTTATGGGGCTTTTGTTCAGCTTCTTCGAAAGATTTTTCCATTCCCGTTCAAAGCGTCTTTCAATGTCGGTTACATTTGTTCTTCTAACCGTTGCACTTTCTATGGTGAAGTTTGAAATCGGCGGAATACATATTGCATTTTCTTCGCTTCTTGTTTGCATGATGCTTGGAACGGTTTTTTGCAATATATGCGATTTCTCGGAAGAGCTTATGGACAGAATTGACCGTTGGACTGCTCCGTTATTCATCCTTTTCTTTGTTATAAGCGGTGCTGAGCTTGAGCTTTCAATATTTAAAGAGCTCCCCGTTGTTTTAATCGGCGTTGTTTATATCCTCGTTCGCTCATTTGGAAAATATATCGGCTCCTATGCTTCTTCAAAGGCTGTAGGATGCGATAAGAATATTGTTAAATATTTAGGTATCACCCTTTTGCCTCAGGCAGGAGTTGCTCTGGGTATGGCCATTAAAGCTGAGGAGCTTGGGGATATCGGAACAATAGTTGCTAACATAACCCTTTTCTCAGTACTTATTTATGAGCTTGTAGGTCCTTATCTCACAAAAATCGCCCTAACTAAAGCGGGCGAAATCAAGCCCGAGGGTGCGGTTAGCGCCAGAAAAAAATAAATCTTCAAAATTAAACCCCCGAAATTTCGGGGGTTTGATTTTTATTTTATTGTGCCTGTTGCGTTCTTTTGGATAACATCGTGGGCGCCGCCCTCAATGATACTTGTTGAGGAAACAAGTGTGAGCTTTGCTTTCTGCTGAAGCTCAGGGATGGTAAGTGCTCCGCAGTTGCACATAGTAGATTTAACCTTGCTTAAGGAAAGGTTAACATTGTCTTTAAGAGTTCCGGCATAGGGAACATAAGAATCGACACCCTCTTCAAAGGATAATTTCTTATCTCCGCCGAGGTCATATCTCTGCCAGTTTCTTGCACGGTTTGAGCCTTCGCCCCAGTACTCTTTATAATAGTTGCCGTTGATAGCAATTTTATTGGTCGGGCTTTCTTCAAAACGAGCGAAGTAACGGCCGAGCATCATAAAGTCAGCGCCCATAGCGAGAGCTAAGGTTATATGATGGTCGTGAACAATACCGCCATCCGAGCAAACGGGAACATAAACGCCGGTCTTCTCGAAATATTCATCTCTTGCTTTGCAAACCTCGATAAGAGCTCTTGCCTGACCTCTCCTCATACCCTTTGTTTCACGGGTGATAAAACTCGAGCCGCCGCCGATACCAACCTTAACAAAATCTGCACCTGCTTCTGCGAGGAAGAGGAAGCCTTCTTTATCAACAACGTTGCCGGCACCTACCTTAACGGTATCACCGTATTTTCCGCGGATAAAGGCGATAGTTCTTGACTGCCACTCGCTAAATCCCTCAGAAGAGTCGATACAAAGAACATCAGCACCTGCATTAACTAAAGCCGGAACGCGCTCCTCATAATCACGGGTGTTAATGCCTGCACCAACAACATAACGCTTGTCCTTATCGAGAAGCTCGTTGGGGTTTTCCTTATGAGCATCATAGTCCTTGCGGAATACAAAATATTTAAGCCTCTGCTCCTTATCAATAATCGGGAGAGAGTTAAGCTTATTATCCCAGATAATATCGTTTGCCTGTTTTAAGGTTGTTGTTTCATCGGCGGTGATTAACTTTTCAAAGGGAGTCATAAAGTCTTTTACCTTTGTATCGGTAGTCATACGGCTAACCCTGTAATCTCTGCTGGTAACAATACCTAAAAGCTTGCCGTTCTGTGTACCATCCGAAGTAACAGCAACGGTTGAATAGCCGTTTTTCTCCTTGAGGGCCAAGATATCTGCAAGTGTGCTTTCAGGAGTAACGTTAGAGTCGCTCACAACAAAGCCTGCCTTATAGGACTTTGCCTTTGCTACCATTGCGGCCTCATCTTCAATAGACTGAGAGCCATATATAAAAGAAACTCCGCCTTCACGGGCTAGGGCTACTGCTAAACGGTCTCCCGAAACCGACTGCATTATAGCAGAGGTCATAGGAATGTTCATAGAAATAGCAGGCTCTTCACCCTTTTTAAATTTAACAAGCGGGGTTTTAAGGCTAACATTAGCGGGAACACATTCAGATGATGAATAACCCGGAACTAATAAATACTCATTAAAAGTGTGCGACATTTCTTCAAAATAATATGCCATTTTTCATTACTCCTTTTCAAGATTTATATTTATAATATTATAATGGAGTAGGTTAGGCGAAACAATTTTGTTTCGCCGCAAAATTAAACATTTTGCGACAAATTTTATTAAAAATTTGTCCTATTCCATTGAAATGAATGTCGTGCAAAATTAAATACTAGAATTTAATTTTGCCGAAGCCACTCTAAAAGTGGCTAGTCGAAACGCTTTTTAAGCGTTTCGACTAACTACAATCATTATAATAAATCGCTTCCTTAAAGTCAATAAAAACCTAAGTTTTCGAAATAAAAATCGGTAGAATTTAATATTATTGATTATCGGGGGGTTTATAATGGCTTATATTGAAAATCTGATTTCGGGTATGCTTCCTTTTTGTTTGCTTATTTTTTGCGGAATTTTAATTTCGGTATACGGAAAATTCTTTCAGTTTACAAAGCTTTTTGCTTCCTTTAAGCTGTGTGTTAAAGCCTTCAGAGAAAAGGGAAATAACAAAAAGGGAATAAGCTCCTTTCAGTCGGCTTGTACTGCTCTTTCAGCAACGGTTGGAACGGGGAATATTGCAGGTGTTGCGGGAGCGGTTGCGCTTGGCGGAGCGGGTGCTGTTTTCTGGATGTGGGTGAGTGCATTTTTAGGGATGGCGATAAAGTTTTCCGAGGTTAAATTTTCGGTTATATACAGAGAAAAACAGGGCGAGGAATATATGGGCGGCCCTATGTATTACATAAAAAACGGTCTGCCAAGAGTTTTTGGTATTTTATCCTTGTTATTCTGCTTTTTTTGTATCCCCGCGGTGTTTTTTACGGGCAATATAACTCAGGTTAATGCGGCAGCCTCTTTACTTAGCGAAAATAAGATAACTCATATTCTTTTTGGAGTAGTTTTTGCCATTTCGACCGCTATCGTGATATGGGGAGGCAATAAAAGAATAGGGCTTGTAACCGAAAGAGTAGTTCCTATAATGTCGGTTATATATATTTTTTTATCCTTTGGGGTTATAATCAAAAATTTCGAAGCTTTGCCTGAGGCTTTCGGTATGATTTTTAAAGGTGCATTTTCGCCAGAAGCGGTTACGGGCGGAGCGGTAGGCTCCTGCTTTACGGCTATGTTTATAGGTGCTTCAAGGGGCGTTTTTTCCAATGAGGCAGGGCTTGGCACCTCGGCTATGGCACACTCTGCCGCTTATGATGCAAAGGCTGATACTCAGGGTCTCTTTGGCATATTCGAGGTTTTTGTTGATACGGTGGTTATATGCACGATTACTGCATTGACAATTCTTTGCAGTGGGGTTAATATAGAATATGGAAGAATTGCTTCGAGCGAGCTTGTGTCATCAGCACTTTCTCTTGTTTATGGCGATATTGCTATTATTCTTTTAATCTTTATGATGAGCATTTTCGCTTTTTCTAGTGTTATAGGCTGGGCTTTTTATGGAAATATATGCTCAAAATTCCTTTTCGGCAAAAAGGGAGTTGTTATTTTTAAGGTGATATATCCCGTTTTTTGCCTGCTTGGTGCAGTTTTAAGCTCGGAAATTCCTTGGAGAATGTCTTCTTTTTTAAACGGCTTGATGCTTATTATAAATTTACCCGTGCTTTTGATTTTATGGAATAAAAAAGGTGAAAAAAGTGATAGAAAAATTACAGGAAAAACTGAACATCGGTGAGTCGGCTATTATAACCAACCCCAAAAACCGATTTTATTTTACGAGGTTTCCCTCATCTGCGGGAATTCTTATAGTTTCAAGAAAACAAGCCCTTTTCCTTGTTGATTTCAGATATTTTGAAAAGGCGAAAAAAGAGATTAAGGGCATAACCGTTTGTCTTCTTAAAAATACTTTTGCTCAGATTAAGGAAGTTCTTGAAAGAGTTGAAACCAAACGGGTTTTGCTTGAAAACGAAAGCCTTACATTTTCTGAATTTAACAGATATAAAAAAGAGCTTAAGGGATATGAAATCGAGGAAGAAAATATACTATCTAAAGAAATAAGCGATTTAAGAAGTATTAAAAATGCCGAAGAAGTATCCTTTATTAAAGAAGCCCAAAGGCTTACAGATGAAACCTTTGAGCATATACTTTCCTTTATAACTCCTGATATGAGCGAGAAAGAAATTGCACTCGAGATGGAGTTCTTTATGCGGAAGAGGGGGAGTGAGGGAGTATCCTTTGATTTTATAGTGGTTTCAGGCAAAAACTCCTCTTTGCCTCACGGAAAACCCACAGATAAGAAAATACAAAACGGTGATTTTATAACCATGGATTTCGGTGCGGTTGTAAATGGTTACCGCTCTGATATGACAAGGACCATAGCGGTTGGCTCTGCAAATGATAAGCAGAGGGAAGTTTACCGAACTGTGCTAAAAGCACAAACGGAAGCACTAAAAGCCATAAAGCCTGATGTTAAGTGTTGCGATATAGATAAAATTGCAAGAGATATAATAAATAATGCAGGCTTTGAAAACTGCTTTGGGCATGGGCTTGGGCATAGCTTGGGGCTTGACATTCACGAAAGTCCCGCCTGTAATACAAGGGACGAAACCCTACTCAAAAAGGGTATGTTAATGACAGTTGAGCCGGGAATTTATCTTGAAAATGAATTCGGTGTCAGAATAGAGGATATGGTTTTAGTAACCGATAAAGGCTGTGAGAATTTAACCAAAAGCCCAAAAGAGCTAATTATAATATAAAAACTCGAGGATTACTCCTCGAGTTTTTTCTTTTGTCTTATTTCTATTGCTTCTTTTAAAAGAATGAATATAACTGCACTTGTTGGAACGGCGAGAAGTGCACCTAAAACTCCGCCTATATTTCCGCCTGTTAAAACTGCACTTACAACGATAATTCCCGGAAGTCCAACCGCTTTACCTACAACCTTTGGATAAATTAGATTACCCTCAATCTGTTGCAGGATGATTATAAACAAAACGAAGAAAACTGCCTTTACAGGACTTGAAATTACAATGAGTAAGAAACCTATAATGACGCCCACCAAAGCACCTACAACAGGAACTAAAGAGGTAACGCAAATAAACACCGAAATAACAAGGGCGTTTGGCATGCCAAAAATCAGCATTCCGATAAAGCAGAGAGTACCTAAAATCAAGGATTCGGTAAGCTGACCGCCGATAAAACGGGAGAATGATTCATGAGTTCTGGAAGATATATGATAAATAACCTTTGTTGCTTTTTCGGGAATAAAGGCATTTATAAGGCGTTTAACAAATCTTCCGATTCTTTCCTTTTGAGCTAAAACATAAACAGATATAACAAAACTGAAAATAGTATCAAAAAATCCTGAGAAAACCGAGGTTGTAATTCCAACTGCATCGCCAACGATTTTTCCTGAATAGCCTGAAAGCCAGTCGGTTATAGTTTTTGCAACTGCCGACCAATCAATCTTGATTTCGGGAAGCCCCTCCTGAGCAAGATTGAATTTCTGAAGCAGATTTTCAGCCCAGTCCCTCGCACTTACAACAAAAGAGGGAAGCTTTTCAGCAAGGTAGGTGATAGTATCAATAATATCAGGAATGATAACCAGGATTAAAAGACTTATAATGCCAAGTGCAATTAAATAGGTCAGCACTAAGCAAATAGGTCTCTTAAGCTTTTTGACAAACTTTTTCTTTGCATTATCTAAAAAGGAAAAAACTTTAGTTTCAAGTGCCGTTAACAAAACATTTAAAACAAATGCAATACAAAGAGCCGCAATAACGGGGGAGAAAACCGAATAAATCTTAGAAATAGCTCCCATAACACTTCCTAAATTCTGAAAAGCGGCAAAAATAATAGCACCGCAAAAGATGATAAATATTATTTTTTTAATGTTTTTTGAATTGAGTTCCATAAAACCACCATAAATAAAAAATAAGCTTACGGAAAACTGACCGTAAGCTTATTATATATCATTTCCTTAATTTAGTAAACAAAAAATATGTTAATTTTTTATTTAGCAGAAAAAATCTTGTTAAGAAGAACAGTTACGAGAATGATAGCACCCATAACAATGAGTATTCCTATCATACCCTTTCCCATATAGGGAAGATTAGCAATAAAATTTTCGAAATTCATAAGTCAAACTCCTTTATCCGAAGAATTTAAGAATTAAGCCGCCGGCAATAACCGAAGCTATCTGGCCCGAAACATTTACGCCCATAGAATGCATAAGCAAGAAGTTCTGAGGGTCTTCTTTGAGTCCCATCTTATGAACAATTCTGCCGGACATCGGGAATGCGGAAATTCCTGCAGCACCAATCATAGGATTGATTTTCTTGTCTTTGGGAAGGAATATATTAAGAATCTTTGCAAAGATAACACCGCCTGCGGTATCAAAGATGAATGCGATAAGTCCAAGTCCTAAAATCATAAGGGTTTCGGGCTTTAAGAACTGAGCATAGAACATCTTGGAAGCGATTGTTATACCAAGGAAAATGGTGATAAGGTTTGCAAGAACATTTTGAGCTGTATCCGAAAGGGAATTTAAAACTCCGCATTCACGGATAAGGTTACCGAACATTAAGAAGCCTACGAGGTATACCGATTCGGGAGCAACAAGGCCTGCAATAGCGGTAATGATAATCGGGAATAAAATCTTTGTCATCTTAGAAACGCTCTTAGCGGTATAGGGCATACGGATAAGGCGTTCCTTCTTAGAGGTTAAAAGCTTGATAACAGGGGGCTGAATAATGGGAACTAATGCCATATAGGAATAAGCTGCAACCATTATAGCTCCAACATACTGAGAATTAAGCTTCTGAGCAACAACGATAGAGGTAGGACCGTCCGCCGCACCGATAATACCGATAGA
>JAZPXP010000152.1:0-47400 GCA_045543715.1 Acutalibacteraceae bacterium | reverse complement strand
ATGAGTATCTAAAACTATTAATAACATGGACGGAAGAGTCTCAAATGCACAACCCATACAAGCCTTTATTTGTAATTTTTAGACAAGGAATTATATCTAAAGTTTTACAGACAGAAACCTTAGACATTTATTTACTAAAAGAAATTTGTTCAAATTTAATTTTGGTAATGTATTTAATGAACACCCAAAACAACCTGAATAAGTATTATAATTTTTATAATCATACTATACAAGATTTTTTATCTTTAATATGTGTAACTGGAATAACAAATATTTCAGATACATCTAACAAATCTGTTTATAGACTATTAAAAATTATAAATGGACCTAAGGAAAATTTAAATTTTGATTGTAATATACTCACAAAACAATTTGTTGATTATATTGATAACAAGCAGGATTTTATCCCTAATAATATAATTGACGAACTCAAACAATTTTCTGAAAAATATAATCAAAGTTTAATACCTGAAAAATTAAAGAACTATAATTTGATTTAACATTTGGAAATTTTAATAAGTCTAATTAAACAGGCAACAAAGAAGAAAATGATAATGTATGTAGCGAGTGTAGAAAACTTGGTATAACCAACAATGAAATGGGTTGGATGAAAAAATACACGGAACAAGGACAGGGATAACCCCCTGCCCTTGTTTGTATTGCCTATCAAATATCTTCTGACTTATAATAAACTGCTTTTGCTATAAGTTTTGTACCTAACCTAAAGTCGTTTATGAAGACTTCTTTTGCAAGTATGTTGTTCCTATTGGCTCCACAGACTTTGACTTTTTTCAAACACCACTTTTTGTTGTAAAGACAGTAGTGAATAAACTTTCTCTTCATTCTTGACTACCTTGTCTAACAGTTGTGAATACTCACCCCCCTCGGGTAAAATGTTTCTCACACAGACATATGTTGCCGTAGAATAAATCTTCAATCATTCTCATCCGAAGTATCCTCCCAGCTGACATAAACAGAGGACAACTCGTTATCGAACATTCCCGATACTGAGTCGCCCTCTTTCAACATTTTTTCTGCTACTGAAATTGAATGCTTAACAATGAGCATTTCAAGCCAGGTCTTTGTGTCGTAATCAACAGGTCTGCCTTTACGGAAAAACTCTTGCATGACATCGTTCAAAACGTGGTATTTCTAGCCTGCATAAATCTCTTCAATAGTATATTGTGCCATTCCAGCACCTCCTTCGCAGTACAAACATATATCACAATGTTTTGCAAAAGTCCAGAGGTTATAATATCCTTGTCTCAATAAAATCCGGAACATGAGTTGAATATCCAGTTCCTGCAAACATTTATTCTAAATACACTTTGAAGGTTTGTTTGTTAACAACAAATATGTGAGTCACTTTTTCAACACCTCAATAACAAATCTAATAAGATTTAACATAGGAATGCTACAATTACAATAGTTGAGATTCTTCTTGACAATCCCATTTTTCTATACTATTATGCAAATAGTCAGAAAACTCTAAAAACCCAAAAGCCGATAACCCTTGATTCTACTGGGTTTACGGCGTGTCATCCAGGTGCTGTTACCATTAGGTTCTGGTGGCAACCCCGTGCAGGTTCAAGTCCTGTCACCCGCACCATAGTGAGTATTCATAACACAAGTGAATACTCACTTTTCTTTTTTACATTTCCTCATAGTTAATATTGTTATGTATCGAGCAGGTTTTAGCCTGCTCTTTTTTGTTATGCCGTGAGATATTCTACGGCTACGCCTTGTCTTGCTTCAAGGACTATATTCTCCTCTTTAACAGGATTTTCAATAACCCCGATGAAGCGGTAATGAATAACAATCCTCTGTGTTTTATTCTTGCCCTTACCCTTAATAGAATGGACTTCAATTTTCTCAATGAGCTCATTCAAGAGTGCAGGTGTTAGTGTTTCCATCTGCATAAACTTACGGACCGCAAAGGTAAACTGCTCTTTGCTTGTGCGAAGATTTTCGATTTCTGAAAGCTCTTCTTGGTATTGCCTGATTTTCAGTTTCAGTTCATCACGCTCTGCTTCATATTTCTGAGAGAGCTGCATAAAGCTTTCTTCATTGACAATACCGTTAATGTGCTTTTCAAAGAGCTTTTCATACATTACAGCAATTTCTTTAGTTCTTGCAACAGATTTATCAATACTGCTTTCAAGAAATTTTTGCTGATTGAGTATGCTTTTATTCGTTTTTGCTTCAAGAATATCTACAAAGGTTTCTTCATCTTCAATGAGAAAACTTGCAAGACTTCTCAGCTCAAGCATCACAATCTGTTCCAAGGAATCGGCTCTGATATAATGTGTACCCTCACAGGTGCCTCTACGACCTTTGTAGTTGGAGCACATGAAATACTTGATGTCAGTATTCGGGTGATTGACATTGAACCATAAAGGACTTCCGCAATCAGCGCAGTATAACAGTCCGCAAAACATATTCTTTTCAGCGTGTTCGGGATTTGGTGCTCTGCGTTTACCTTTGGCTTTCATCTTCTGAACAGTTTCAAAGGTGTTTCTGTCAATTATCGGCTCGTGAACATTTTTGAAAATCTTCCAGTTTTCTTCGGGATTCTGAAGTCTTTTCTTATTCTTGAAATTCTTTGAGTAGGTTTTGAAATTGATAACATCACCGCAGTATTCCTGTTGTGCAAGAATCTTCTGTACAGTTGTCTTACACCATTTATACGGGTCAGGCTGTGTTTTCTTACCACCCTTGTTAAGACCTTTACTCTGCCAATATGCCATCGGTATCATCACTTTGTTTTCTTGAAGTATTCGGGCAATAGTTTCATTGCCTTTACCCTCAATGCACATTGCAAAGATACTCTTGACTACTTCTGCAGCTTCTGTATCAACAATCCACTTCTTTTTATTTTGCGGGTCTTTCATATACCCGTAAGGCGGTTGAGATAACGGCTCGCCGAGATTTCCTCTTATGCGGTGAGAACTCCTGACTTTCCTTGAAATATCCCTTGCATACATCTCATTCATAATATTCTTGAACGGTGCAATTTCATTATCACCTTCATTACTGTCAACCAAGTCATTGACTGCTATGAATCTGATGTTGTGCTCAGGAAAGAAGTTATCCGTATAGTGACCGACAGAGACATAATCTCTGCCGAGACGGGATAAGTCTTTAACCATTACAGTTGTTACATATCCCATTTCGATATCTTCAAGCATTGCCTGAAAACCGGGTCTGTTAAAATTAGTTCCCGTATAGCCGTCATCAACATAATACTTTGTGTTGGTGAGTTTCAATTCTTTTGCTTTTTGTGAGAGTAACTTTTTCTGATTACCGATTGAGTTGCTTTCGCTGTCTGTACCATCATCACGGGACAATCGGCAATAGATGGCTGTTATGCCAAAATTATCTGACTGCATTTATCCTCCCTTCTCCGGCAGTCGAATTTACATATTCTGTATTAAGTGTATTTATATCATCGGCAATTGTCAAATGTGCAAAGTCGCTTCCGATAAAAGCTGATATTTTTTCTTTCGTTGTTTTGTTTTCTGTTTTGCTGAAACAGGTTGAAACTACATAACGAACACCGTTGATAACATATTCATTAGCATCCGAATCTTCCGTTTTACCCGGTCTGTACTCAGCACGAGTACCGCTCAGCACAGACAAGCTTCTGAGTTTCACATACTCCCAAAAGGATAAAATCTTTTCTGTCATTATCTTGCACCCCTGTCTTTCTGCTTCTGAAGATGCTTTCCGTAATACTCAACAGCCTTTGCAAGAAAATCCTCTTTTTCTTTTACTGTAGCAGTAGGTTTTAGGTACTTACTGATTTTATCTTCGGGGATTTTAACTGTAACAACCTGATTAGCTTTAGGCTGTTTCATAATGGAAGATATTTCCTCTGCGGTGAGCTTGCTATTCTGCGATAACTTTTTCAGCTTCTGTGCTTGTGAAAGTGAAGGTGTACAAAGCTCTGCCTCAATAAATTTAAACAAATCAGTTTGCTCCGTTTTTGTGAGATACGAAAGTTCAACGCCCACAGAGAAAGAGATTTTATTCTCATCAACCATACTGAGAAGCTTTGGAATGAGCTTTGTCAGACGGATATATCTTTTCACCTGAGATGCACTATCTTCATCCGAGATTTCCTTTGCAGATAACTTCGGTCCGACTTGGTCCGAAGTTAAATCCGTTCGTTTGCCCTGCTTTTTAAGAGCATCCATTTTCATCTTGTAAGCAAAGGCTTTTTCCGAGGGAAGAATATGCTCACGGTGAAGATTACTGTCAACGAGAATAATATCCGCTTCCTCTTTGCTTATGTCCAATACAACAACGGGCACCTCTGTCAGTTTAAGCCTTGTTGCTGCAAGGTATCTTCTGTGTCCGGATATGATTTCATAAACATCAGCCTTATCATCCTTTCGTACCATAAGGGGTTGAATGATACCGTTTTCACGGATACTGTCTTCCAACGGCTTCATATCCTCTTCACGGCATTTGTATGGGTTTTTGAGATTGGGGACAATGCTTCCGACTGACATATTTACGATTTCGGTTGTCTGAGGTTTTACCGCCTCTGTTTCTTCTGTTTTTCCAAACAGTTCTTCAATAAAATTTACTTCTTTATTCATTTATCTATTCCTTTCATATTTCTTAGATTTAAATTTTCTTTGAGCTTGTTCGGTTTCTTTAGCTGTTTTAACAAGCTCTGATATTTTTTCTTCACCGAAAATGCGTTTAAGAAGTTTAAATTCTTTAATCTCTTTATGCAGCTTTTGATTTTCGGTATAAAGGGCATCATTTTCTTTCGTGAGATGTTTAACCATATTCTTATCACGGGTACCCCACAGCTTTAAGTTCTCAACCTGAGCTTTAAGCTCAAAGCACATCTTAACTGCCGTTTTGGCAAGAGCAATAATACGGTTAAACAGAGGCTCAACTATTTTGGTTTTATATGCCTTTGCCGACATTAAGGAACTCGGTTCGGGAAGTTTATACTCTTCTTCGTCATAAAACATATTTGTAAAGCTTTCCACCTGAACCTCGAAATCGAGCATATCGTTAATTTTTTCGGTTAGACATTCTGCTTTTTCTTCAAGCTCCTGCACCTCTTCGGCACGCATTTTCTTTTTGTAATCGTAAACACTCAAGTGCTCATTATGAGTGCCGAGCTGTTCCCATTCAATCCCGTGCTTTTCCATAACGGAAGCTAACTGCTGTTTTTCCGATAATGCCCATTTGCTCCACTCACTTTCAAATTTACTTTCCCCCTTGAAACCCTGAGATAAAAGTGCTTGCTTAAGTGAAACACGGGTATCAAGACCTCTTTTGCTGTTTGTTACAAAGGGAACAAAGTCAATGTGCAGATGTGGTGTTTCTTCATCAAGATGAAGATGAGCGGAGAAGATTCTCAAGTTTGGGTTACGTTCCTGAAAGTTTTTCATATATTCATCAAGAATTCTGACAGCTATTTCACTATCGGCTGATTTTGAGTTTGTATCCTCTCTGTTACCAATCTGAACAATAATCTCGTGAAAGAGCTTCTCTTGTTTTCCGGTACGAATTTTATCATAATAGCTTTTTATCTTTCTGTCGGCTCGTTTCTGCTTATCATTGAATCTTTGAAGAGCATCATCAAACATCTGATGATACACCTGCTCGAGATTTTCATTACAGTATTCAATGTTCATCTGCGTTCTGTTAGAGTCAACGTTCTGTGCAATGAAATCTCTGCGATTATGAGTAAGTGAGCCTTTGCCTACGCTGAACGATATCGTTTTTCTTATAAATTTCACTTCTTTCTTTTAATAAATTTTTCGTCTGGTTTTGTTTAATAAGGTGCGAAGCACCGTCATTCAACAAAATTCTATGTCGCGTCAGCGACTGCGGTAACACCGCAAAATACAAGCAAAGCGCAGTATTTTATTTTGTTACTTTTGTCAAAAGTAACGCAAAAGCACTTTTGACATCCATAAGGCTATCAAAAGATGCTGTTGCGCTCTCCGAGGGGGTGCGGGTCTCCGGTGGAGACCTCTGTCGGCTTCAGTCGGCAGAAGCACCGACCGAGCCGGCAGGCGAGACAAGGGCTTTGCCCTGCAATTTGCGAATTGCCACCCAACAGGGCTGTTTTTGTAAAACCACCCTGTACCCCGTAAAACTTTATACTCACCATTTATGAACCATACAGATTATTCATAAATGGTGATGCTGTCGCCTCTATGCCAATGAATCCTCTTACTCTGCGATGCTCTCTGTTGTAAACATTGTTACTGCTTTTAATGCCGTATCTGTTTTCATTGGCAATCAGAAAGTCGCTCAGGCTTCTTGAACTCATAGGCGACAAGGCATTTTCTTCGCACCACAGCTTGTAAATCTCATACAAATCCTTTGAGGTTATGGACTTATCTTCTGTGAATACAAAGTAGCCGTCTGACTCCATAAATTCCACTGCATTGACATTGTTACGCTTGACGGTCTCTCGGTTGCTTATTGCCCGTTCACTTTCTGTAAACTGAAAGTTATTTGATAGTAATCTCTGCAAACCTTCAAATGCCCATAAGAATATACCTTCAATTTCCTCACGCATTTTATCTGCTATATGCGGGTCATCAATTCTCTCTGCATTTTTGTCCTTGGTTGTCAGTACAAGCTGTCGTCTGAAAAAGCCGTCACTTTTATCAAACATAGCCTGCAGGTCTCCGTTGCTGAAAGCAAGAAGTCTTGCATACATATATCCCTGATAGCTTTGCTTGTTCTTCTTTTCAAGATCCATTTTTCCTTGTGCGGTTACAATAGATTTGACATAGTTTGTATGCTTGAGTCCCTCAATGCGAAGGTCATCATCTATACACAGCAGACTATGCTCAAGGTCTGCTCTTGCAAATCTGTTCTCTGAGATTTTGCCTATGCTTCCGTCTTTCATATTGCTGCCGAAAAGTGTTGTCATAACAGCACCTATCTGCGATTTACCTTCACCGCCATTGCCTTTGATAACCATCATTCGCTGACCTTTATTGCTCGGGATCAGGCAATATCCTATAAACTCCTGAAGCGTGGGTATATCCTCGGGATACAGAAGCTCACCGAGAAAAGACAGCCACAGCTTTGGTACCGGTGCATTGGGATTGTAGTTTATGGGGAGTCTGCTTCTTACAATCTCCGTTTTGCTTTCATCAAAAGTACCGTCAATATACAGCGTGCCGTTCTGTAGGTGTATTCTGTCTGTTTCTGGTGCAAAGGTTTCATCAAGTGCCTGTATTTTTAAAAGCTCAACTATATTGGAAATCTTCTGCGGTACATTAGCTACTGCACAGATTTTGAGGTCATCGAACACCATTCTTTTAAGAGGTATTTCGTCAACAACTCTGCCTTCAGCAGTAAAGAATGAACCACCCGAGAAGAGAATTTTATGCTTACTAAGAAACTCTTCGCAAAATATCGCCTCGTTGATTGTTTTACCATCTGCCCATGCAGGACCCTCAACACCAAACTCATCATTTGAAAATTTATCATCTGAATTTTTACTCATTTCTTTTTCCTCCTTTCTTCGGCATCCTTTGTTTTTGCTCCTTTCGTTTTATTTAACCTCCTTGCCGCAGGGTTGGTCAGTGTATGTATGTCCTACTTATATACCGCACAAATTTTGGTGTCTTGCTCGCCATAATTAAGAAAATATATATATGAGATTTAAGCGATTTCTCTGCGTACGTGCGTACAAGTGTACGTATGTACGCAGGAAAATAATAAAACTTGCTCTATATACAAATGGGAATTATGTGCCTTGAAATGTTCCTAATATTTTCAAGGTGGCTGTAGTATCCTTTATACAGGCTTCTGCCGTTTCACCCGAAATAGTTCCTGCCCCGGAATCTCACCGCAACGTCTTCACGCTCGCTCTTTCGAGGTCTTGGCGTGGTATCACTTTCGGACGGTCATTCGGTTGTCAAGGTACACGAGAGAAAACATCCCTCAAGGGGTGACTTTTAAAACGCCGATTTTTGTAGGTTTTTTCAAAACTTTTTTTATTTTCGTTAAAATTGCACAATAAAAAAAGCCGTCACATAGACAGCACAAATAGCGGGAGGACATTTCATCCTCTCGCACAATTTGCACTGAAACTATGTAACGGCTTAAACTTTAAGCTCTGATTGTCCGTATGTTACTAACCGAGTATCGGACTATACTTTTTCGGTCAGATAATATGTGTTGGCATAAAGCCAATAAGTAAAAATATGTGTTTCAGATTATATTTAGTTGTAGGGCAAATACATTATTTACCAATTTATTATTATACAGAACATTTGTTTACTTGTCAAGAACTTTTCCGAAAAAGAAAAGATGGTGTCGGTTTTCACCGACACCACGAAAAATTAATCACAACTTAGGGTATGTGATTTGTATAGAAAACAATAATTTCATTTTATTTCTATACAAGTTTTAGACAGTATTATTAAATTTCTTTTTTATATTTTCTATGAAAGTTTTAGCCATTTTTTAAAGTAAAATAAATGAGTAGAATATTGATTTTTTGCTTTTGAAATGTTATTATAATAATGGTAGTTTGTCGTATTTTGCTATTATATTTCTCGAAAGGTATGATGATATGAAAAACAAAAACACAATAATTATCACTGAAGAAATGATAAATTTGGACCCTTACGGTTATACATATAAAGAAATTTGTGATTGTGTTGGAGAAAAAAAGGCGCGATCACTTATGCATGCCCTTTATAAAGAAAAACCTCAGAAGAAATATCAAACAATGAGCATTAATGATATTTATAATGGCGGTGATACACGAAAATACTCTTTCAAATTAAAGGATGGTTACTGCGTTGAAACTGTTTGCATCAAGAGAAAAACAGGTGTAACTGTATGTGTTAGTACAATGGTAGGCTGTCCTGTGGGTTGCATTTTCTGTGCATCTGGAAGTAATGGGTTTATAAGAAATTTAACTCCTTCAGAAATTGTACAGCAAGTAACATTACTGAAAGAAAAAGTCAACAGAATTGTATATATGGGAATGGGTGAACCATTTTTTAATTATGATAATGTAATTAAGTCGATTCATATATTAAGAGATAGAAATGGGCTTAATTTCCCCACAGATGGAATCAATATTTCGACTGTAGGTCCTTTAGAGCAACTAAAAAAAATAAGGGAAGAGCATTTGAAGATACAACTCACCCTCTCTCTTCATGCAACAAATCAAAGAACAAGAGATATTATTATTCCCCACATGAAGGGTTATGATATAAATAAGATTGTTGAGGCAGTTTTATCATATTCAGAGAGACATAATAGAAAAGTCACAATTGCTTATTTATTGATTCCCGGACTAAATGATAAAGCGACTGATGTAAGACAGTTGGGAAGATGGTTTCGTGAAAAAAATGTTTTAATAAATCTTTTACAATATAACGATACCGCAAATTGCAATATTAACAGGCCAAACAAACAACAATTAGTTGCATTTAAATTGCGACTTGAAGCGGCTGGTTTAGAAGTAAAAATGAGAGAATCACGAGGCAATAATATCAAAGCTGCCTGCGGTCAGTTGGTTAGTAACACAAACGAGAAGAATAAGCAACACAATTCAATGGGTAAGGATTTAGGTTTTTACAATCGTTCAAAAAGCAAGAAAGAGAATCCTAAAAGCAAGCACAAAAATACATTTTCTAAAAGTAATTTCAAAACAAAACACTAAATTAACCGTATTTTGTTTGTGATGCATAAACTATCTGTTTTTTGTCTATCAACAATCAGAATTACAAGGAATCTATTATGGAATATAAATGTTTATCCGATTTTTTGTTTAAGGGAGAAAATAAAAATATTAATATAAGTGTGAGCAAAATTAATCCAGTTAATGCCTCCTTAAGTTTGGATGGATACAAACATTCAATGGTTCAAATAATAGCATTAACTATTGCGCTCAAAATGAAGACTGTTATTGTTAATCCACCTATAGTAAGTGATACATATGTTTTTATCGCAATAATAAATGAACTAGGTGGTACTGCAAAAATATGTAACAAACGTTTGTTTATTGACGCAAGTACCATATGTAATGCCAATATTCCTTTCTTTTTAGGAAAGTGTATTCATGGTTCTATGTATTTGTGCCCGGCGCTATTAATTGCATTAGGAAAATTTGAATATTATGGTTCTGGAGGTTGTCAAATTGGTGACTCGATAGATTCACATAATAGACCATTTTCTCATATTGCTTCAGTGATTGAATGTTTTAATCACAAAATAAGTATAGAATCTAATAGAATAATAGGTAGTTTTGGTGACAATAGCGATATAACAGAGTTAGATATAAAAAAATTTTCATACTCTAGCGAAGATTTGAGTGGACCGCTTGTAGGAGGGGCCACTAAAACGGCATTACTTTTATCTGTGAACAAACAAAAATTCATCATAAAAAATCCGTATTTAAAAACGGATGTCTATGATATGATTGATTTTTTGCGCTTAATAGGTAAAAAAATTGACATCTCTGATAATTCTATTGTCTGCAATGGAAATGTTATGGTTTCTTCCAAACAGTATATTGAATTTAATCTAACTCAATGCATAAGTGAAATTATAACGTATTCGACGTTAGCTTTAATAAATAATACAAATTTGACATTTTTAGATTTAAACAAGAAAACAATTTCGCTAACTTTAAAACCCGAGATAGATATTCTATTGGAAATGGGAGTATCTGTAAAATGGGAAAGAAACAATTTACATATACAAAGAAAAGGCGATATCAAAGGCTTAAACATTGAAGTAACCCCTACAACCATCCAAAGTGATCATCAACCTTTTTTTGTTCTGCTTTCTTTATATGGTTCGACTGATTGCTCTATAACAGAATATGTATGGAAAGAAAGATTTATGTATGTGAATAATTTAATCCAATTAGGTGCAAACATAACTATAAAAAACAACACAATCTTTATAAAGCCATCCAACTTAAACTATTATACTGGTGAGTTGCCATCATTAGACGTTCGTAGTGGTGCAGTAACACTGTTGTCAATTATAGCAACAAAGAGTGCTTGTACCCTTACCGACTCTTTACACATTTTTAGAGGGTATAGCAGATTAAAAGAGCACATGCAATTAATGGGAATCGATTTAGAATATACAATTAGTACAAACATATAGGTGATGTAAATGAAAATATTATCATATCTAAATATTTCTAATGTAAATGATATAGAATGTGATTCTGGCTATATCTTCAATTACACACTTTATAATTCTTTTGTAAAAGATAAAATAGATTTTAAAATTATTCTTCCAGAAGAATTGAAAGAACAAAAAATAAGGTTTTTAAACAAAGACGTATTCTTTACGAATATGGGTAAAACAAAATATAAGACCCGATATTTCTTCCCTTGGGATGAAATGTATCGTATTATATTAGATTTTGCTCCAGATGTTATTTTTATTAATCAGTGCGAATTAACATCAAGTATAAAAGCGCTACTTATAGAAAACAACTTGAGTAAAATTAAATTAGTAACATACTGTCATTATCCAGCATTACATATTAACGAGGTAGGGAATAGCGTTATTGATTATACATTAAATGATAGTAACATTGGTCAAAGCATTGTGTATAACATATTGTCCGCTATTAACATTGCTGATGTTTTTGTAATTCAAAGTTCTTTCGCTAAAACAATGTTATTAAATTTTGCAAATTTCCATAATTTTATTCTATCAAAAGATATTTTCGTATTCCCTCCACCATACGATGCCAATATAATAAAGGATGATATTGAGCCCGTAAAAACAGATAAGATTCTATATAATCACAGACTTTACGAGAGTTACGGAGCTTCAAAATTTGTGGATTTTGTCCAAGCAAACCCTGACTTAAATTTTATCGTGACAGATCCAATGTGTCATAGAGATGATTTGCGAAAAAAATTTAATTCCTCACCAGAAAAAAATAGAGAAAATCTAAAGAAACAAAACAATGTCAAACTTTGTAACGGAAATATACGTTCGCAATATATTAAACTTATTGATAAATCTAGACTTGCAATTGCACCATTTAGAACAGCTTGCGTGTGGTCGATGTCGATAATCGATTGTTATTGCAGAGGAATTCCTGTAATTGGTCCCAATATTGCAGCTTTTCCTGAACTAATTCCAAGTTTTTTATTGTATTCCTCACCATTAGAAGAACGTGCACTCATTGAACGTCTGTTATATGATGATAATTTTTGGATAGAAAGTGTATATGAGTGCAGAAAAATATTGAAAGAAGTCGAACCGAATAACATAGTTAAAAAAATTTTAGCTTTATTGTAATTTTATAGGTGTTTTATGTATAACTTTTATGGTATTATTGATAAGAATTTTGCTAAGAAATACAATTATGAAACTGAAATCAAGACGGTTTTGAAAAACTCTATAGAAAATAATCCTGTTTATCAAAATTTTCATTTTAATAATGATTTCGGTTTATATTTAGGAATTGTTTCTTCGGAAAAACTTGATTCTGATGCCACACCACAAATATATACGAGCAAAGATAAAAAATATGTTATTCTTTTTTGTGGCAAAATTTATAATTGTAATGAATTAAAATCTTCTTTTCTAAAAAATATAAATATTCCAAAGAATACCACTTCAGAGATTTTATTGAATCTATACTTTACTATGGGTATCGATTTTGTCAAAAATTTGGACGGAAAGTTTTCTTTTTGCATAATAGATTGTGTCGAAAAAAAAGTTTTTCTTGTGCGTGATAGGTTGGGAATTAAGCCACTATATTATTGTGAGTTTGGCGATTTAATCTGTTTCTTTTCAAGTTTAAAAATTATGCCTCATTTTATTAATAAAAACCTAGAAAATAAAGCCTTGTATTTATATTTCAAGTTGCGTTATATACCAGCACCATACACTATTTACCAGAATATTTTCAAATTGAAAGCAGGAGAATTAGTTTGCTTTTCTTTAGATATACAGCCCCAGCACAAGCAATACTATCCATACAACAATATTTTTAAAACAAATGAATTTAACTTGGAAGAGTTTAAATGCATATTGACAGATGCTATTTTTTCTACATTTAAAGAGCACTCCGGTCCATCAGGTTTATTTCTTAGTGGCGGAATTGATTCGGGAATAATTGCTACGATATTAGGAAATCGTATCAAAACATTTAGTTTAGAATATTGCGAAAATTCAACGAATAGTGAATATCCTATTGTTGATGAAATCGTTCAAGAACTTCATCTAAATGCAAATGTAAAAGTTGTTCCAGATGATATTCAAAGTGCTATTAACAATATGATACAACTCGTAGATGAACCCGTTTATTCGTCTGTATTACTTGGCACTTATACATTATCAAAAGTCTCTTCAAAATATGTGAAAAACATTTTTACTGGTGATGGATCGGACGAACTCGTTTTCGGATATAAGTATTTACGCAACTCGCTAAAAGAAAAAGATTTTTACAATTCTTATACATCGGCTGTCGGCTGGCTAAAATTTTCAGAAACCAAAGACTGGTTATTCTCAACACCTTTTTCTGACGAGGAATTTATGCATTTTTTATTTGATGATTGTATTGTTGATGGCAGCGTGGCAGAAACACTAAGAAGATTTGAATTGTTCAAAAGATTTCCTGACTATCACATGACAAGACTTAATGCACTTACTGTGTTTTCGGAGAATGATATTGCTATTCCGTTTTTAAGAAATGCATATTGTAACCATGTGTTATCTTTAGATCGCGATATATTTTTAAAAAATGACGATGTCAAACTAGTTTTAAAGAATGCTTTTTGTGATTCCCTACCTAATGCTCTGATTACTACAACCAAAAAACCTTTTTACGCTCCCATTAAGGATTGGATCGAAAAAGATTTAAAAAGTGATGTTATGTTCTTGTTTAACAACAAACCATTGATAGAAAAAATGCAGTTAAATTATTATAAGGTGTTGGATTTGTTGAATAATTATTCTGGCGATTATGCTGATGTATCTAATGTATGGGGCATATATATGCTTTTGAAATGGGGCTATTTAAACATAAACAACGTGTAAAACTAAAACAATGGATGTGATTAATGATATGTTTATTGATATTCATTTGCATTCAACATTCTCTCCCGATGGAACTTCTACAATGGAAGAGTATTGTTTGAAAGCTATCAATAAAGGGATAACTATACTTTGTTTTACTGAGCATGTGGATTATACCGTTGCTGAAAAAAACTTAGATCAAACAAAGGACAATCGAAAACAAAACTTCAACATTATTGACTATTTTAAAGAAATCAATAGGCTTAAATTAACATATCCGAGTTTGGAAATATTGAGTGGTATTGAGTTCTCCGAACCTCATTTGTTTCCAGAAGAGTTCTCTGTCTATTCCAGTTTGCCTTTTGATTATATTCTTGCTGCAATACATCATTGTAATAACTCCGTTTTTCCTGGCGCAAAAAATATACCAGAGAATCAAGCAATTTTTGAATATTACGATTTAATGCTTCAAAGTATCTCTTCACACTCTTTTCAAGCCATGGCCCACTTGGATTTTCCTCGAAGGTATTTTGATAGTTGGGAAATTCCTGAAAAAACAATTAATTCAATCCTTGAGCTAATGATAAAGAAAGAGATTTTATTAGAGGTTAATACCTCTTCAATTTCTAGTGACTGTTCAGAACCATTGCCATCATATAATATTATAAAAAAATATATTGAGTTAGGCGGAAAAAAAGTTGTGTTAGGGTCAGATGCACATAATTGTTCGTTTTTAGGCAATGGATACGATTGTATTAAAAGAGACCTGCCTCGAGAATTAGAAATCGGGTATTTTAAAAGCCGTGAATTTGTTGTGATAAATTCAAACACGTTTGAATAGAAAATTGTTTGTAATTTTATTTTAGATTTGGTGAGTTATATGAGTGAAAAAGAATATATATTGAGTATTAATCCATGTATTTATGGATTAAATTATCACGATCCTTGTGCGGCAATTATTTCCAATGGTGAAATACTTTTTGCCGTTGAAGAGGAGCGAGTTAATGGAATTAAGGGTTCCAAGGGTTTGTTTCCTGAAAAAGCAATTTGTCTTTGTTTAAAGTATTGTAATTTATGTTGGGATGACATAACAAAAATATCTGTTGGTTATGATCCTAAACTCTGGAAAGGAAGATTAACACTAGAACTTTTAAATATTTTTTCGAAAAGTATTAACGAAGAGTTGATTCCTAACATTTTAATCCAAGGAGAAAGCATCGTAAAGGAAATAAAAAAAAGCAATTTGATTGATAGATATTCATTCTTTGATAGTGAAGAACAAATAAAATCACTAATAGTTGAGCGCTGTAAATGCAATAAAAATATTGATGTCGATTTCTACGAGCACCACCTCGCCCATATTGCTTCGAGTTATTGTCTTTCTGGGTTTGATTCAGCCGTTGGAGTTGTCGTTGATGGCATTGGCGAGTATTCATGTTCGTCTATTTGGGAGATAAATAACTATCATTTTAAAAAAATCTTTGAGCTTGATTATCCAAATTCTTTAGGTTATTTTTATGCTATTGCAACTAAATTTCTCGGTTTTAAACCATGGTGTCACGAAGGGAAAACAATGGCTCTTGCCCCATATGGCTTTTATGACCAGTCCATTATGTCTAAATTAAAAAACATAATAGATATAACTGACAAAATTTATGATGTTTCACTTTTCATTCAAGAGAACTCAGACAACTTTTTAATGGTTGATGAAGAAAAGGCGCTTACATCACTCGAAAAAACAATGGGTTTTTCAGCAAGAAAAGAAACTGATCCTATTACCCAGCAACACAAAAATTTCGCATGGGCTGTACAGCATATATTAGAAACAAGTGTTTCAAACCTTATTGATTATGCCATCGAAAAAACAGGTATTCCAAATGTTTGCACAGCTGGTGGAGTTTTTATGAATTGCAAAATGAATATGGTACTCAGAGAAAAGGAAAATGTTTCCAATTTATTTGTTCAACCTTTAGCCAGTGATATGGGACTCGTACTCGGATCAGGTATATTAAGTTCGGTCAAAAAAAATAAAAAGCAATTAAAGAGGCTTGATTTTGGTCCAGAATATACTGATGAAGAAATCACAAATTCTTTAAATTGTTCTTGCTTAAATTATAATAAGTGTGAAAATCTATCACTTGAGGTAGCAAGGCTTATTGCTGATGGTCAAATAGTATGTTGGTTTGATGGAAGGATGGAGATGGGAGCTCGTGCATTAGGTCACCGCTCTATCTTAGCAGACCCCAGAAATCCAAAGATGTCTATTAAGATAAATGAACTAATCAAACATAGAGAGGTATGGCGTCCTTTTGCATGTTCGGTGTTAGAGGAAGATTGTGAGCAGATATTTGAAAACTATAAAGTAAACACTAGTTATCCATTTATGATTGAAGCATTCAAAGTGAAAGATGAATGGTTGGACAAAATACCTGCTGTAATACATATTGCCGACAATACGTCTCGACCACAGACCGTAAACGCTTCAACAAATCAGTCATATTACAATCTTATAAAGAGTTTTAAGGAAATTACGGGGTGTCCGTTGATTTTAAATACTTCGTTTAATGATAAAGGACAGCCTATCATAATGACACCTCAATTAGCAATAGATTTTTTCAAAAGAATCCCTGTAGATGTATTGGTTTTAGGTAATTATATAATAAAAAGAGTGAATAATATTGGAACGTTTAAAACTACAAATTAATTATAAGAAGGTGTGTTTTTATGATTAATAATACAAAGAAATTATTACTTATAAATCCTTGGCAAACTTACAGGAAAGATCTAGAATCCGAATATCAATCCTATCTTCCATATGGACTGGCATGTATTGGTTCAATTGGAATAAACAAAGGTTTTGAAACGAAAATAGTAGATTGTTTAGAAGATGATACTAGAGCAGAGTTTGATGAGTTTATAAGATTTGGAAAAACAAACGATGAGCTTTATTCGTTGATTACAGATTTTGCTCCAAATATTGTTGGTATTAGTTCAACGTTTAGTATGTTTGAAAATGATGCAACGGAAATAGCAAAACTGGTTAAATCAATAAATCCTAAAATAATTGTAATTTTAGGAGGAGTAACAGCAACAATAGAGGAAATATATGAGCCTTTGTTATTGAATGAACATTGTTATGACATTATGTGCAGAGGTGAAGGAGAAAAAACCTTTGCTGAGCTACTTGAAAATTATAATCCTTCAAATGGGGAAATTGAAAATCTTCCAGAGATAAAGGGAATATCATACACAAACAATAACATGGTTTTTAAAAATGAAGATAGACCGTTTATTCAAGATTTGGATTGTTTACCATTTCCAGCATTACATCTTCTAGATTTAGATAAAACTTTTAATAACAAATACTACTCAAGGTGGAGAAATAACCCTATTGGTAAACGGTGTATTCCAATTTTTACAAGTCGCGGATGCCCTTACCAATGCTGCTTTTGTAGCGTTCATAGTCAAGTAGGGTACTCCTTTAGAGCATATAGTATAGACTATGTTATAAGTCTAATGAAACTGTGTATTGAGAAATATAATATTACCCACTTTCATTTTGAGGATGATAACCTGACGTTTGATATTTGCCGAGCGAAATCGTTATTCCGACAAATGGCAAAATTAAATATTACGTGGGATACTCCAAATGGTGTACGTGCAGATAAAATAGATGAAGAAATGATTCAACTGATGATTAATTCAGGAATTACAAGTATATCCATAGCTGCTGAATCTGGAAATGAAGAGGTAAGAACAAAGATAATCCGTAAAAACTTGAAGACTAAGAATATAATTGACACTGTAAGACTTTGCGATAAATATGATTTACCATGTATTGTGTTTTTTGTATTAGGCTTTCCTGGTGAAACAATAAAAGATATTAAAGAAACTATATCCTTTTCTAAAAATATAACTATGGCTTATAATACTATAAATATGATGTACATAGCTAACCCGTTACCTGGAACAGACTTGAATAAAAATTCTCTTGATAGAGGATATATCAAAAAGGCTCTTACTAACTCTGATTACTTCGTTGCAATCCGTGTTAACCAAGCATCTATAATAGAAACGGATGAATTTAATAAAAAAATGATTTTTGATATTTTACAAAAAGAGTTGGATTCGACTGTTTTTTCCATCCACAACTCTTCTCTTCCAATGTTTTGGATAGACAATCCTATAGCAAATTCAAGAGCGAAATGTGTGTTTCCAAAAATGTCAAATCGAAAAGTCGAATGGAGATGGCTTGGTGATTAATTTAGATATTTCAGTAGTAATTATTACCCATAACAATTATAGTTTAAAAGAAGGTTGCATAGAAACTGTTGTTTTTTCATTAATTAATCAAAAGGAAGTAAATTTTGAAATAATTATTGTTGACAATTATAGCGACAAAGATGATTGGGAAAAATTAAGTTTGTTTGTCCGTAATATTAATTGTGACTATGATATTAGTCTATTAAGAAATGAATATAATAACATCTCAAAAGGAAGAAACATTGGTATTAAAAACGCTAAATACAGTCTAATTGTTTTTATGGATGATGATATTTTATTGCCCCAAAAAGATATCCTGAAAAAAATATCTTTAATATACGATGGTAATAATTATGGCTATTCAGCAATAAGATCATGGACTCCCGCTAATTGGTATGCTCAGAACAAAATAGCAATAAACAATAATTTTAAAAGCAATTGTGAAGAATATAAACTTCAAATGGACAACCCCAATCCAGCGATAAGAAAAAAGAACAATAATAGACACCTTATCCGTACTTATATAGGTAACTTTGGCTTTTGTTCTAAAACAATTTTGGAAAAAGTAGGTTATTGGGATGAATCTTATTGTGGATATGGAGTTGAGGATGACACAATGGCACTATTATTATATTTAAATTTTGGTAGGCCTGTTTTACTAACCGATATATCGGTTGTCCATATTTGGCATAAAATTAGTAATGACAATTATACCGAATTAGAACACAATAGAATAAAATTTAATGAACTATTAAAAAAGTTAGGAGTCTCATCTTTTCACGTCGGTAGGTTGTTGTACGATGAGGATAATGTTATTGAATTTTTATAAATCTAAAGGTGGGGGAACATATTGATATTTAATGAGATGCGAGGTTTGATGCATAGAATCGTACATAGGCATCACATCCTTTCGCAATCTAAACTATTTTTTGATGGCAAAGTGAAAATATTATATAAAGATCATTCAAAAATCATATTAAACAAAGATCTTTTTTTAGGATACAATAGTTGCGGCGATAATGGCAGAAGCTCTATCATTAGATTAGATAACAACACATCGTTTATAGTCACAGGAAATGCGCGACTTTTCTACGGAAGTGACATATATTTATTTGAAAACGCTGTTTTCTCGATCGGGAATTCTTACATAAACAGTAATTGTTTCATTCGCTGCTCAAACAATATAACTATTGGTAATGGATGTGCAATTTCTAGTAACTTCACAGCGTTTGATTCCGATTTTCATTGGATGAAAAGTAGATCTGAATTATCTAAGCCAATAATTATCGAAGATAATGTGTGGATTGGTGCTAATGTTACTATTTTGAAAGGTGTCACAATCGGAGCAGGTTCTGTCGTTGCAGCTGGCTCAGTAGTTACAAAGAGTATTCCAGAAAAATGTTTGGTTGCTGGTGTGCCGGCGAGGATATTAAAAACTCAAATTGAGTGGTGTATGTAAAATGGAAGCATGGTTGGAAGATAATTGCACAGGATGTGAAGCTTGTATAAATGCCTGTCAAGTTAATGCAATTTCAATGTTGGAAAATCCAGTAAATGGTTTTTTGTACCCTTTTATCAACAAAGAACTTTGTACTGAATGCAAAATTTGTGAGAAAATTTGCCCTATACAGAAAAAAATAAGTTTCAAACAAACATCTGCTTTAATAAAAAAATCATATTCCCCACAAGAATTTTTTGCAGCACAATCCAAGAACGATGAATTAAGATTTCAAAGCACCTCTGGTGGCATATTTACTGAATTGGCTAAAGCAATCATTTCTGTTGGAGGTTTGGTATATGGTGCTGGATATGATGAAGACATGAATGTAGTTCATCTCGGCATCAATGAACTGTATAACATCTCTAAAATAAGAGGTTCGAAATACGTTCAAAGCAGAATAGGCTATCTGTATAGAGAAATAAAAACTAATTTGAATATGAATGTTGCTGTTTTGTTTGTTGGCTCACCTTGTCAAGTAGCAGGTCTATACTCATATTTGGAACACGATTACGATAATTTGTATACTATTGAATTCATCTGCATTGGTGTTAACTCTCCTTATGTCTACAGAAAGTGGTTAAATGAAATTGTTGCAGATAATAAATCAAAGGTATCAAATATTTGGTTTAAATACAAAAAAAATGGTTGGCGTAATTCACCATTCTGCACACGTATTGACTTTGAAAATTGTAGTAGTTTGGTATTAGATTTTAAAGATAATTTTTATATGAAAGGATTTTTACAAGGAAATTATTTCATTCGTCCATGCTGTTCAAATTGTCACTTTGTCGGGGAAAAAAGAATAGCAGATATCATATTTGGCGACTTTTGGAGTGAGGAAATAAGTGACGATAAAGGCACATCAGTTGTTATCATAAATTCTAACAAAGGATCATTCTTATTTAACTCAATTAAAGAAAACATTGATTTTTTTGAAGTTGAAATGCATACAATTTGTAATTATAACCCTAGGTATTTAACACCAATCAATAAAAATCCATTAAGTTTATCATTTTATGAAGAACTAAAAAACAAAAGTTTCAGTGAAATAATGAAAAAATATTTAGAACGTGACAATTCATTATCAGATATTATGATTAAAATTCTTCCTAAAACCGATTAATTTATACTAAAATGAGCGAGGTTATAACAACATGTTTCAAGCAAAAGAAGTTAATCTATCGTTAATTAAAGATGATAGATTATTAATAGAAAATTTTTCATATTCATTAAAACCTACTGATAAAACTGTTATTATTGGCGAAGAAGGGAATGGTAAATCTACACTTTTAAAATTCATGTATGATGACACTTTAATTTCTAGCTATGCATCCTTTACTGGCAACATCAATCGTAAAGGAAAGTATGGATATTTGCCACAGTTTATGTCTAACCAAGAACAAGAATTGTGTGTTTATGAGTATTTTAATGCTGTGGATATATATTCAAAGTATGAGTATGTAGATTGTTTGAATCTCAACTATGATTTTCTTTTATCCAATCAAATTATAAAGACATTGTCAGGCGGAGAAAAAATAAAAATACAATTATTGAAACTAGTGTGTGAAGAGCCGGATGTTTTATTTTTAGATGAACCTTCTAATGATTTAGATATAGAAACACTTGTGTATTTAGAAGAATTTATAAAGAATAGCACAATACCTATTGTTTTTGTTTCACATGATGAAACATTAATTCAAAATACTGCAAACACGATAATTCATATAGAACAACTTATCAGAAAAACCAAAAATAAAATTACCATTTCCAGATTAAAATATTCAGATTATTTGGAATCAAGAAAACTTTTCTTTGATAAACAAACCCAGATTGCAAAAAAAGAAAGAAGTGATTATAAGAAAAAAAGAGAAAGGTTACTTCAATTATATGAAAAAGCAAAACATAATAGCGGTTGGAAAAATCCTGACGGCATTGCATCTTCTGATGGTAGGGCGAAAAAAAGTATGCAAACAATCGTAGCTAAAGGGAAAAGACTTGAACGTGAAAGCGAAGATTTTACAGACATTCCCAATAAAGAAGAGAGTATAATTACACGTTTTGATCCCTCAGTTAATATACCATCTCAGAAAAGAATTCTAGATTATTATATTACTGAATTGAAAGTTGGTTCCAATGTTATATCTAGGGAAATAAGGCTATCGATTAGCGGAAAACAACATATATGTATCATAGGTAAAAACGGCGCAGGAAAATCTACGCTGCTAAGAAAAATATGGGAAGAGTTGAAAGACAAAAATGATATTAATATAGGATATATGCCACAAAATTACGAGGAAATTCTTGATTTTTCAAAAACACCCATTGAGTTTTTAGAGTCTAATTATGATAAAAATGACTTGACGAAGGCGATGTGTTTTATGGGAAGTATGAAATTTACAACTAATGAAATGTCAAACAAAATTGGCGAACTAAGCGGTGGTCAAAAAGCCAAATTAATTTTTTTAAATATGGTGTTAAAAGGGTGTAATGTTCTGATTTTAGATGAGCCAACAAGAAACTTTTCTCCATTGTCCGCACCAATAGTAAGACAAGCATTATACGAGTTCAATGGTACAATAATCAGCATCTCACATGACCGTAAATACTTAGACGAGGTTGCCGATATAATTTATGTTCTAACTGAGAGCGGGTTATCCCAACTCTAAAAGAGTCCATTAATTATTATAGTAGTTGTCTACAATTATACCAAGAAAGTTTTAACAAAACAAATAACAGCTCTCCAAGAAGGTAGCTATATAGACATCTTAGAGAGCTTAATGTTTACTTATTTATTTCATTAATTGTTATTTCTTCTGCTCTATTACAGATATTATTAATTCTTTGTATCCACTCTATTGGATTTTCTTCTTTCAATTTCTCGGTTACACACTCTGTCTCCTTCATCTGCTCAACAAGGGTATCAAACATCTCACGAGCCTGATTTTCTATTTCGGCACAGTGTTGATAAAGCTTACCCTGAGTAAGCAATGTTGTAAATAACACCTTCTTATTTTTCAGTAGATAATCCTTGTGTAACATGCCCCATTTACCGATTCTGATATTTGCTTCTTCGGGCGATAGTATAAGGTTAGGGATGTTGAAATCGCCAACTCTTCTGTATGTAATATTTGTATTGTTTTTCATAACGGTGTTCATCCTTTCATATTCTTAACAAATGTGTCGTATATTAATCTTGCACCTAGCCTGAAACCTGATATAAAGCTATCAGCATTACTCATAGTAGAAAACTCGATATAGGCACTTACATAATTGAGGAACAACTCTTTTTCCTCACCGGTAAGTTTTGCTGTGAGTTGTTCTTCTTTCTCTGCGAGATTGCTCAGTTTCTTTTTGAGTTTAGGTGTTAATTCGGAATTGACTTCTTGCGGCTCAATGTTGCCGTAATAGAAATCTTCAATAATATTTGACATTATGTATTCCTCCGTATCTGAGGAAATATATTAGAGTACGAAAGATAGAATATGTATTGCCGGAGAACTACTTGTGTTATGAACATCCGCACCAAACAGTATAAATCAGAACCATCTCATAGTTGGAGATGGGTTTGGTTTTATCGTTTTCGTTAAACATACTGACTTTAACAGCAAAAATAAATGACAAGGGGATGTAAAAAACGAAATTTTTTTTACATCCCCTTTTTTATTTACACGTTCACTTCTATTGAATTCTCTATTGGATACTGACTTAAATTCAGATAGAATTTGTTGCTTGTAAGGTAAGCGTAATCACATATTTTCTCGAAGTCTGCATTTGCAACGACGAAAGGAAAGTGAAACTCCATTTCGGTACCGGGTTTTACAGAAAATGATATAGAGCCGTTTAATTGTGGATACAAGGCATCAAAAACATCAAAATCAACCTGCATTATATTGTTTATTGAATTAAGTGTTGTATCTATCATACTTATACCACTATCGGTATTGTTTTCATTCTTTACGATTACTGTAACATCATAAATATATTCAGGTTTGAATAACTCTGCATCCTTAAAAACAGAAATGTTGTTTTGTTTTAAAAACTCGTCAAAAGCTACAACCTCTGCATCAACAACTTTTACACTGTATCCGGTTCGGTTTTCTGTTGCTTTATCGTAGAAGTTATCACCATATTCCACCCATTGTCCCATTGGATGAACCTTCTTTGGCACTTTTTCTACGGTTGAATTCACGCTGTAGATATTAAAAGCCCATACAAAAAAACAAAAATACATAAAACAACGATTGAAAGCTTCTTTTTCATAGGCTACTCCTTTTTCGTAACAGTATGGTCTGTTATTCGTCCGTCAGTTATTGTGTAAATTTCATCGGATAAAAATTCTAAAACCGATTTATCGTGGCAAGAAACAATAATTAAAGCACCTCTGTTTTTTTCTTCTGTAACAATTTCTTTTACCAACTCAACACCTGAATCATCAAGAGAGTTTGTTGGCTCATCTAAAATTATAATATCCGGAGCTTCCATAATAGCTGCTGCGATTCCTAATCGCTGCTTCATACCCAGAGAATACTTTTTATACTTCTTTTTACTTGCGCTTGACAGACCTACCCGTTCGATTGAATCAAGAATATTTTCATCAGTTGCTTTTCCTTTGATTGAAGCAAGAAGCTTTAAATTGTCGAAGGCTGAATAATCATCAATGAATGCAGGGTTTTCAAGAAGCAACCCAAGACTTTGTGG
This sequence comes from Acutalibacteraceae bacterium, assembly GCA_045543715.1. GTDB lineage: Bacteria > Bacillota > Clostridia > Oscillospirales > Acutalibacteraceae > UBA737. Next base: position 22,919 of record JAZPXP010000152.1, on the reverse strand, counting down.
AAAAGAAATTTCTTTTCCTAAGAGCTTTCCATCAATAAAAATGTTTCCTGATGTGGGGGATATAAGTCCGCAAATAAGCCTCATCAGCATAGTCTTACCCGAACCGTTTATTCCTCTAAAACCTATAACACCGGGAGATTCCAATGTTAATGTTATATTATCTAAAACTGTATGTCCTTTAATGGACTTGGTTGCATTGTTTATTTGAATTTTAGCCATTATGCACCCTCCTTGTTTAATATATCCTGTTTTGAAAATAGCACGGTGCCTGATATGATAACCACTAAAATTACGATTAAACTTATTAACAAGCCATCTGTAAAATTCACTCCGTTATCAATGAAAATGTTGCTTCTTGCAATCATTGCATAGTTTCCTAACATAAAGCTTTTAAGATAATATGCGCTCGCTATTGTGTATAAAACTGTAAATATAAAGCTGAAAAACGGTTTTATAAAAAGTGATAAGAACAGCTGAAACAAATTATTCATTACACAAATCACTACGGGAAGAATAAAATGCAAAAGGGTTACTTTATAATACATCGCATCATTATAAAACAAATTTTGCTCTGTTGTAATGAACGGTATAAGCTTTATAACTGCATTACTGCTTATATCGGCAGTAATTTCTGCACCACTGATAGCTGCAAAAAGGCTTAACACAACAAAACCTATAAGGAAATAGATTATTGTAGATACAGTAACCCACATACATTTAGATAAATACCATGTTTTTTTACTTTGTGTGTTTAAAAGTATGTTTTTACCGTAGCCGTTTAAATCTTTGTAAGGATAATAAAGTGTTATGAATGAAATATAAAGAATGATTGCAACCCATAAAGCCGGAAAACGGAATTTATTGCCCGGCGTGGGAACATATTCTTCCATTCCTAAAAACAGATAAAAGAAATAATCAAGAACAGTTATTTTAATGTTGTTCATTTTGATGGAAAAATCAAAACCGATTATTATAAACAGTCCTATTGCCACAATGTATTTTTTATACTCTTTCAGAAGTCCACATTTAAAATCATATTTTAAGCATTTATAAAACATCTTTTTTCTCACCTTTGATTTTCATTATCAAAAACGAACTTGTCAACAAAACAACCAATTCCGATATTACTATCCAATAGCTTGTTAACGCATCACCGCCACCATATAAAAACTGAATGGGTGATAGCTCAACATTCTCTGAAAATACATTAGCAATATAATTAAACAGCAACATAAAAACAAAGGGAAACAGAACAGCTATAAATTTATTTTTTATTATAGTTCCGGTTGCCTGACCCAAAACTGCAAAGCTTCCCCCAAATGAAGATATCAGCAAAATCTTCATAACAGTAAATAACAAGGGGGTTTTATAAAACATTTCAGAAAACACACAACTAATTGGCATATTGTAATAAATATCGTAATAAACATTTGGTTTTGCTGCAGGGATAAAAGACGATACAATCATTATGTTTATTAAAAGAGGAATGAAAATCGAAAGCGCACCCACTAAAAATGTGGTCAGAAATTTGGTTTTTATATATCGCCCTTTATTTACTCTTGTAAAAACATTGTTTATGTAACCACTCTTTTTCTCGATACAGTAATTCCAACTGTATGGCAGAGATGCAGTTAATGGTAATAGAAGGAAAAGTAAAGATGATGCCATTGAAACCCATTCTTGTCCTATCCATTTGTTGTATAAACTAAAAGAAGATGCCATAGGATTTATTATACATTCACTCTGCTCTGCAATAATTTTTAAGTCTTCTAAGTCATTGTAATATGAAGAAATTACATATACAGCAGAGTAAATACATAAAGCTATTCCGATTAATACGGATATAAAAAACAATTTGTTTTTTGTAGCTTTTATAAATTCAAATTTAAATAATCGAGTCATATTCAACCCTCTTTATTCAAAGAAATGTATGTAGCGCCATCGTCGGGTGAACCGTCTGAGGAATAGGAAATAGTACCTATACTTAAATATAAATCTTCGCTTTTTATATTGCTTGGTATCATCCAACCACAAATAACAGAAATGGTTTCGTCTTTATCAATATCGTAATAAAAATAATCTTTGTCATTTGTTGGTGTCTCGGAAGTTTCCTTAAAAAAATAAATCTGCTCGGTACTTATATGTTCATATATACCATCTTCATTCATTTTTCCAACAGAGGACAAGCGAGTTATATTAGGTCTGAAATCCGTGTTCTCTTGCTTCTCACTACAATGCACATCCACTGCTACGAGTAATAACTTATAACTTGTATCAAACGAGCCGTTTTCTTCACAAAAAGCTTCATACATAAGAATGTCATCTGCTGTGAGTTTAGCCTCCTCAATAGTGTTATATGTTTTTATATCTGTTATTTTGTAGGAAAGATGTGTTCCTACAATAGAATTCACTCTTTCATCTTCCACGTATTCTCCAATGCTATAGTAACCCTTTTCTTCAATTGTGGGAGTTGACAAATCAATGTTTTCATCCACAACACTTGAAGTTTTGGGTTTGCTTCCTGATTTTATAATACTTTCCGGAGAGCAAGAGCTAAAAGCGAAAAGAATCGCTACAACTATAAAAATACATATTACCTTTCCCACTGGAAAAACCTCCGTTCACTTTTAATACACTTGGAAGTTGTTTGGTCACACTATAAATCGATTAATAAAATATTAATGTATGGAAAGTAAACAGTTATCATTCCCCATAAAAATATAAAGAGCATCAAAATCAATATCCTCATCCACCAAACTATAAATTGTAACTGTCTTTTTTTCAGTTGCAGATACATTAACAAAATAAAAACGATTGCTTTTGCCATTTTGTCCGGAAACAGCAAAAGGTTCCAAAGTGTAACAATTGAGTTTGTTGTTACAAAGCCCAAGTGCAGTGTTAATACTACCATCAACCGATGAAACATTTTCAATTTCTAAAGTCACTGCAACAATTTTTCTTCCTACCGTTTCTACACTTTCAACCATATCAATAGAATTTATGCCATCTCCGTGTACTATGTTTTCTCGTTCGTAAGCCTTCAATTTGCCATATTCATCCACATATGTTGAAATATCAATATTACTATTTATACAAGACTCATCAATACTGTTCACATTATCCATCAGCTCACTATTAATGACCTTAACAGTGAATTTTGCACCTGTTACAGCATCGTTACAATAAGAATATACATCGCCTTTCTCAATAATCTTGGGGGACGAAGGATTATCTTCTACCCAAGGTTGGGATGTTCCGGGATTTATTCCGTCGTAGTTAATAGCATTATCAGCTGTGGTTTCAACAAGGTGCAAGCCATCTAACACAGCTTTTATTTCTGCTTGTGGGATTTTTTTACTATAGAAACATTCCACTACTACACCCATTTTTTCAAAATATATTAATGCAAGTTTGGCTTCTGAATTGTTTATAGTAAGAATTTCAGCCGGATTTTTTGCAAAAGACATTGATTCTGTACTGATTATATTTTTATATTCACTCTTATCGACTGAACTCATTTTCCACAAATTGAACGAAAGACCAAAACCACCCTTGTAATTGTATTTGTGTGGTGATTCAAGTAAAGTGAACTCCTCAGGCAAGTAATCAAACTCAAGAGTTACATACTCCGGAGCATCCTGAAACTCCACCTCATCATTATTGAGCTTCCATGAATATTTACCTGTGTTTTTAAACCATATATTATATATTTCACTACAAGCCAATACCGTTACACTCATAAGAGCAATAACAACCAAAGCAACAATAAGTGATTTTATCAATCTTTTATCTTTTTTGTGCTCCATTGGAATAGCTTCAACCTCTTTTAAAGCATCTCTTACTGCATTATGAAAACCTTCAGGTATGTTTTTATTAGTCATTGTTTTCACTCCTTACTAAAACTTTTTGGCACTCTTCACGGAGAGTATCAGTAAACATTTCAATAAATAAATCCTTATCCACTAAATTTTCTTTTTCAAAAACTTTAAGTATTGTATTCTTAACAGCAATTTCGCATAGATAATCAGAATGCAAAATATCTTTGGAAATTTTATAAAATAGTTCTTCGTTTTCGTAAATAAGTGCAACTAGCAAGCTACGTGTCAGCTTCCTTGTCTGACCAATTATGTCAAGAGGACTGCATTTGAGAACATCAGCTAACTCACCAAGAATATCAAGACTTGGTTGGGTCCTGCCATTTTCCCAACCCGATACCGTTTGTCTTGTTACAAAAAGCTTTTCGGCAAGTTCGTCTTGGGTTAACCCTTGCAGTTTTCTTAACTTAGTTATGTTTTTTCCTATGTTTGCCATTTACTCACATCCATTCTATATTTCAAGTATATCATGGGATTTTGCGGAGTAAAGCAACGATATGTTGCAAAATAGTTAATTTTTATTCACCAAAAATCCAGGCGTGTTGTATAGAATTTATCTTATTAATAAAATCATTCAAAAAGACTCTTGTGCTCCTATCGAATAAAACTAAAAAAACCAACACATCCACATATTGAAATTTGAGCAAGTAATGGTATAATTAAAACATAAACTACATTCAGGAGAACAGATATGGAAGTAAGATTTATAAAGCCGGAAGAAGCATCGGATTATCTCAAGATATCTGCTGCATCATTTATATGGAAATTTGATAAAGATGTAGACAACAAGGTGGAAATGCCGATTTTGGGTGCATTTTATAACGAAAAGCTTATTGCAGGTGCCGAAGTATACAATTACAAATGCAACTATTGTGGTAATATTGTTAACGCAATAGTTCTTGATGGTATTTGCAGTCAGCCTGAACATCGCAGAACAGGAGGCGTCAGAGCACTTTTTGACGAGGTTGGTAAAGCTGCTGTAAAAAACGATATAACCATTGGGTTTCTTTCGCCCTTCTCAATTTCTTATTACGAAAAATTCGGTTTTGCAAATCTCAATCGTTCATTCTCAATAAGAGTACCCTTTAATAATCTTTCTCAAGTTGAGCGCAATAACGATGTTGAACTCTATACCGGCGAGCAGTTCGAAGAATTGCGTGAGTTTTATAACAAATGCGCACTTATGGAAAATCTTATGGTTATAAAGGAAGACCGTAGTCAATTTTGTGATAAACCTTTTGAAAACGCAGACTACACATATATTCATCGTAACAATACCGGTAAAATTGATGGCTACGTTCGTTTTACAGTTAAGCGTCCTGATGAGCTTGTTGCAGAAGAACTATTCACATCAACACCGGAGGCACTTATAAAAATCATTGGATTTTTGCGAAATTATGACGGCTTAGTAAAAGCTTTGGTTGTAAAAAAACAGTATACGGGCTCCCCTTTCGCTTGTATTGCTGACATAACAGATAACACAAGCTATGAATACACCGGTGGCATTGCAGCAAGGATTTATAATCTAAAAAAACTGCTTGAAAATAATGTCTACCCGGAAGAATACGGTAAATTCAGTATATTAAGCCTTGATGAGCTCGTACAGAACAAAGGCATTTTTGATGTTGAATATAAAAATGGCAAAGCAACTGTCAGCAAACGAGATAGTGGCGATTATGACATAGCTCTGACCCCACCTGCCGCAGCAAGACTGCTACTTGCGGGTGAAGGTCACAATTCACAAACAGCAATTTTCATTAATGGTGTTACGCTAAAAAATAATGCAGATGATTTTTTCAAAGCCTTCCCCCGTCGTGCAACACATTTTACGGAGTATATATGCTGATCCCCCGAAAACCTGAACCAAAACTCGGAAAACTTTTATAAAAAACATATAGGTGTAAAACACGGATTATCTTTGCACCCTGTACATTCCTCCTGGCATTATTGTATCTTTCAATATTCCTTGGGAATCTCAGACACCATAATATAAAAAAGAGCTGCAAGCACTGCAGCTCTTTTTATATTATGATACTGTGCCTTAGGAACCGGCAAGGCATGTATCTAGCATTGTTTCAATATACTCCATAAAAGCAGGTAGTTGACCGGCATTTGTTACTGAATCAAGATAATTTGCTGTTACCCTGTTTTCTTCCCAACAGATTGATAATTCTGCTCTGTCAACAACGCATTTCACTAAAACATCTGAACCCTTGTGATTTACTACTTTTTTCAAAAGAAGCTCTTTGTCGCCGGACCAGAAATAAGGAATAACCTTTTTGTTTTCACCCTCTGTGATATAGCATCTGTTTTCACATTCCCAACCGGCATTTACCATATTTTCTATTATTTCGTTTCTGTATCCGTTAACATATATCCAATCGTACCAGCTATTTGGTTTTGCGATATAGTTATCTCTATACCTGATAGCTCCTCTTTCTTGCATCCAGTTAATCAAGTCAGTTTCTTTGTATAATGACTCATGCAGCTTTTTTTCAAAATCATTATCAGCAACTGCTATGGGAGAAACTTTTTTCACCTCATCAAATAATTTTTCTTCAATCTCGGCTACAGAATCCAAAGCAAACCATTCTATGATGGCAGTACGAACCACCGGATCAGATGTAAGCATCTTTTTAAGGGAATTTTCTTTTTCACTCCTATCTGTAATATGATATTTTATATCAGACAAGGATGAATAACGACTAAGCAGGGCTCGCAAGAAAATATGACTATTATCCCTATATTTTTGGGAAATACCATTATTGTCAAAGAATATTTTTGCCATTTGGTAATTGTGTTTAAACTGCTCGATATCTTCCCCCTCCGGAATAAGAAAGCTTATACTACCCTTGAAGTACGGATGAGCCTCTGCTTCCAATATTGGTTCATTCCATTCCGGCTTGCTTAAAAGCAGCCGGGCTTTTAAACGTTCTTCTTTTATTACATCAGAGGACTGCGATGATTTTATTTCAGTATTTTCATCCGCCAGCATTGAATAAATATTATTGGCATAGGGTGAAAGCTCTGAGATTAACTGCATAACACCAACCATTACACGTGCGCTGTCTATGTCGGAGTTTTCTATAATGTTCCATACAACACGCATCCACTCACTGAAAGCAACATCATCAAAAGTATGCTTCACAAGGTAAAGCACAGCCGCAGAAAACGCAACACGCTCTTTAAAGCCATAATCACCCTTTAATAAATCAAATTGCGAATCACCGGTTTCCCAAACAGGTTGAATACATAGCTTAATTTCCTCGTAATGCTCTGAAACAGCATCAAGTAAAATTTGCAAATTTTCAAGCATTTTTTTGCTGATGGTACGTTCAAACAGGGCGAAACCCATATACTCAGGTTCCTCACGCAACAAAATAAAATCTATTTCCTTATCAATTTTTTTGTTTGATGATGTTGAATTGTAAACATATTCGTGAAACCAATATTTGTAAAGAAAGCTCAAAAACAGTGGGTCAAAATTCTTATCTTTGCTTTCTTTGAGCAAATTCCAAAAGCATTGTGCCCATTCGTTGTCCATTTTATTAATAAAGAACATATCATAGGGCATTAATCGGCCGTCATATTTTGTATCACAAAAACCATTTGATAAAGCGTTCTTTTTAATCCAATGCTGAAAGTCTGCTTTGAAATTTTCAAAGCTTGTAAGCTGTTTACCACGAGCATTCATTTTTACATACAAATCCTCTGTTAAGTCAAAATTACTCAAAGGTAAAATGTAAAAACGTAATTTTTCAAGCATTTCAAAAATATTCTTGCTATGGTGTTCAATATAAAGCTCTTGAATTTTGTCAAGCATATTCAGCATTGATTGTACTGTCGGGTCTGATTTGTATGAGTCATGAAACCATGACAAATTTTCAATTTGCGAAACCAATGTATCTGTTTTTTCGTTTTCTGTTGACCTTCTTAAAAGAAAATCAATATTATCAGAGCATAATTCTTTTACAATTTTTTCGCAAAACAAATTAGAGCTTGTTCTTGTTGCATAATAAAAGTTTTTGAGAACATCAGCTAACTCTTTTCTGTCTTCGGTATTAAGCTCAGCTCCACCTATATACCAATACAATAAAAACAAGGTAGTCAGTCGCTGCTGTCCGTCTAGGGGATAAAAATAAACTGTATCTTCAATTTTTTTAATAGAGCCATACACAAAATCCAATTCAAGCTGGGTATCCAACGCATCATCAGTCAGACACAAAAACAATTCCTTAATAAATTTTTCACCGGTTGCATTAAGAATATTTTTGTTTTTTTCCTTTGAAAAGCTTAATCTGCCTTGGGCGTAATCTCGTTGTATCATAGGAATTTCGATTACATCAATTTTGGTTTTGGAGTATACTTCACCATTACTGATTAATTCAACTTCCTTTGTCAGAAAGTCCTTAAAGCTGTATTTTTGAATCATGCTTCCACCTCGCTCGGTTTTTCAATAATCAGGAATTTTTCTATAACATCAATTATATCCTGTCGGTATTTCAGCATATCATCCTGACTCCAACTGATATTTGTACTATTTAACCCTGTAAAATTTTTCAGGAATACATTTTTGGTACAAATGGGAATAAATCTTCCATCAGCATCATTTTTAGTGATTTCTTTTTTCTTCGAAGGAAAAATAGCATTCCCGTATCTACGATTTATATCAGCATTCAACAATGTAAGGTTACCAATAGTATTTTTTATATCCTTATGTACCTCCTTAGTCGGCAAATATTCACAGGCAAGCTTTGAAACAGAATATGTGATGTCGGTAAAAGCAGCTGCTTCAGCTGTTTCAGCCAGAAAGCCTCTGATCAAGCTTTTCTCGGATGCATTCAACTTATCAGACAACTCATAATCAATTCCAAAAACACGCAAATCATCAATTGCTGTTTTAAGCCACTCTCTTTGCTCATTTTTGTCCTCTAAGGGATTGGTAGTATAGGAATCAACGTGCTCAATATCCCAATTTTCTGATTTGAACAAATCAAAGGGAAATATAATATAACTCCTATCGTTTGCCTTGTTTTTCTGAATAATATATTCAATGTTATAAAGCACCAATAATTGCCTTAAAACAATTTTGGTTTTACTTGAATAAATAATAGGTGTACCATTCTTTTCTATATCACCTGATACGGTAAGGGTAATTTCCAGCTTGTTTCGAATAGCAGTAATTAAGCTCTCTAAAAATTCTGATTTGTTTTTGTCTTTATATAAATTATAAATATTTATTATCGGCTCACCACAATAGATCAAAAAGCCTATGTAATGATACCAAAGCGGATTGTTGTACCACTCCATAAAGGTTTCGTGGTATTCTCTTACAACCTCCCACTGTTTTTTTATGTTTTCACGGGTAGTATTTTCAAATTTTTCACTAAAAAATCTAAACGACGCATATTCATCAGTACCATACTTATCATCGAAGCACTTTTTACCCAGCCTTTCTTTTTCCTTGCGCTGTTTCTGATTATTTAAATCAGGAGCTGCATTGTAGGTTTTTATATACTCTTCAACCCCCAGCTTATCTCGTACTGCCTCACCTTCCACATTAAAAATTACATCAAAAATAAATTCAATATGAGCAGGCATATCCGGAATATCGCTATTTAAAAAAGCCCAGACACGCTTATCCTGAAGCTCTGCCTCTATTTTATCCCATTCCTTAGCAATCTGAATTTGTTGAATTTCAGAAAGCTCCTTAGAGGACAGTTCACCGGTCGTATACCTTTTTTGTAAAAACAATGCTTTAATCAGCTCGGCATTACGCAAAGGAATCTTTCCTATATTTAATCTTGTGAAAATTTTAATGGGGTCTGCATCTGTGGATTCATACCAAATAACCTGTACATATCCGTAATCGCTTTTTCCGGTTTCATCAGACAAAATAAGAGCTTCAATTTTATTCCTTACCTCTTTTGGTTTTTTAAATAACTTAAACCAATCGGCGATATTTTTATAGGCTTCGGTAATGTAAAAAGCGTTCGGCGAGGAAAAATCCGGTAATCGTGGGTTTTCCAGTACCTCATTTTTCATCGAATGAGTCTGATATGCAATACGGAACAAATCCCTATTATAATCGTTGAGCATACAAATATTGTTCTCTTCTATAAGATACTTAAAAAGCACGTACAATGTTGTTAAACGCTGCTGTCCGTCAATAACCTCATACCAGATATTGTTATCCAGCGTACTGTTAAGAGCGTTTTCTTTTATTGTTATTTCATCACATTTTTTCACAACAATGGGCTGCAAGCAATAAAAACCAGCTTTAGATTCTTTATCGCCGATGGCAAATTTATATAAATCCTCAAGCAGGTCCTGTACCTGTCTTTTTTCCCAACGGTAACCACGCTGGTAACTGGGAATGAAATAATTTTTTCCTAACAGATCATAAACGCTTTTCAACATCAATTCACTCATTATTTATTCGCCTTTCTCTCAATATCACATATTTTTATGCTTTATGTTTCATTAAATGCACTACATTTTTAAATTAATTGTAACACGAATTTACAGTTTACGCAATAATACGTGATATGTTATTCGTACCAAAATTGTCCCTTCATACACCAAAGCAACCAATAAAAACGGCTTCTTGGTTTTAACCTTGATAAACTTAGTTTTTTGTATTATATTAAAGTAAATAATGATGTATCGCTCTATGGTCATTCATTACCATAAGATAATATCCTGTTTTAGCACAGAATTTGACAAAAATTCAAAAAAATTACCTATGAAGGAGAAAACAAATGAATACTAAGAAAAAATTATTTGTAGTATCCGATATACACGGTCATTACACCTTATTAAAAGAAGCTCTTGCTAACGCAGGTTTTGACAATAAAAACGAAAATCACCTTCTTATCTGCTGTGGCGATTATTTTGACAGAGGTAATGAAAATGTTGAAGTTTTAAAATTTTTCGAACGACTAAATCACAAGGTATTACTAAGAGGTAATCACGAGGACCTTTTGCTGGAATTACTGAACACAGGAAAAATCCAGCCCCACAACTATATCAACGGTACTATGGCAACTATTGAAAATTTCTTTGGGAAACATTGTGTCAACCCTATAGACGATACAATTGATTTTTCCGGCAAAACCGGTACAGTAACCCGTATTTGCGAATTTATTAAGGAAACAATAGATTATTTTGAAACTCAAAACTACGTTTTTGTTCACGGATGGATACCTATAGATTCAGACACAGTCCAACAACGAGCAGAAATAAGCAAAGAATTGTGGGGAAGATCAAGGTGGCAAAAATGGACCTCAAACTATTTTAATGAACCTCCATTAGAAGACAAAACCTTGGTTTGTGGCCATGTGCCAACTTTTCGTGCAATCAAATTCGACGAGAACCGTTCACCAAATGATGCAAGCATTTTTTATGGCAACGGACTAATCGCTATTGATGCAGGCACCTATGATATGAGGCAAGTAAATGTACTTGTCCTGGAGGATGAATTAATGTAAATAAGTCTTGATTTACTGTGCATATACACAAGGCTTTTTATTGAAATTAATAATATTAAATGATATAATTACTTAACGCAAAAAATACTAGTAACAGGTTGTGAAAATATGTCAACAAAACTTTGGTATGATGAATTTATAAACGATTGGATGTGGGCATTACCCCTGGGTAATGGCAGAGTAGGTGCTATGGCTTACGGTAACCCCGACTGTGAACAGATTGAAATAAACGAAGAATCTCTCTGGAGTGGCAGACAGATTCAGGAAAAATACCACGCCTCCCCTGAAGCGCTGGCTGAAATACGTCGTTTACTTTCTGAGGAAAGGCTGAAGGAGGCTGCACAGCTTGCCAGGGAAACCTTCCTGTCCGATCCTCCCGTTGTTCGCTCCTACGAAAGCTTCGGGGAAATCTTTATTGACTTTCTTGATAAATCGCCTTACTCGAACTATCGTAAGGAATTAGAATTAAGTGAAGCTGTTTGTCGTGTTTTCTGGACAAAGAGCAAGGCAAACTACAAAAGCGAGTGCTTTATAAGTGAAGATTTTGACGGTTTTGTATACAAAGTCGAAACCGATGGCAAGCCATTCTCCTGCAACGTAAGCATAAAAAGAAAGCAGGATGCTTACAGTGCTTGCATAGCACCCGATACAATAATTATGAACGGCAGAATTACATACAACACCCACCACTACTATGGCGAGGGTGGTGAAGGTATGAGCTTTGGCGCTGAATTAAAGGTTAAAACTGATGGTGAGCTTTCTGCTGACCACAGTACAATAACCATCACCGATGCAACCTATGCTGTAGTTTATTCAGCCTTTGAAACAAACTACAATGTAGAAAAATATGATATTGATGAAAGTATTAATTTTAAAGCAAAATTAAACAGCACTATCGAAAGGCTTTCCAATACAGCTTACGAAGAAATAAAAGTAAACCACATTTCTTCACATAAAGAAAAATTCGAAAATGTAGAATTTACTCTGCCTGAAAGCGAAATAAGTGCGCTTCCCACAAACCAACGTCTTAAAGAGCTTAAATGGGATGAATATGACCCTGATTTATTCTCTCTTTATTACAATTTCGGCAGATATCTTTTAATTGAAAGCTCCGGCAAAAATGCCCGTTTGCCTGCTAACCTGCAGGGTATCTGGTGTCACGATTTCAATCCACCCTGGGGAAGTGATTTCCACACAAACATTAACCTTCAAATGAACTACTGGCCTGCAGAAAGTGCTAACCTGTCAAAAACAACTGCGCCATTTATTCATTTTATGAAAATGGTAAGCTCTTTCGGTGCTGCAACTGCAAAAGAGCTTTTCGGCGCAAGAGGCTGGGTAATTAACCACACCACCGATGCTTTTGGCAGGACAGGTGTTCACGATAGTGTTGACTGTGGATTTTTCCCAATGGCAGGTCCCTGGCTTTGTCTTAACCTCTGGGAGCATTACGAATACACAAATTCTAAAGAATACCTTGAAGAAATTTACCCCATTTTAAAGGGCTCCTGTGAATTTGTTCAGGACTATTTAACCGAGAATGAAAAGGGTCAGCTTATTACAGCTCCCTCCAACTCCCCTGAAAATGAATTCTACTATATTGATGCCAATGGTGAAAAGCAGGAAAGTATGTTCACCCAGGGTGCAACTATAGATTACCAGATTATTTATGCCCTTTTCACCCGTACTGCCCACGCTTGCAAGGTTTTAGGTATTGATGAAGCTTTTTCAGAAACACTTTATGATGTTCTCGGAAAGCTTCCACCTATGAAATTAAGCGAGCGTTACGGTACAATTCAGGAATGGATTAATGATTACGAGGAAACCGAGCCGGGACATCGTCATATTTCCCATCTTTTCGGTCTTTTCCCTGCTGACCAGATTAACGAAAGCAACCCCGAAATATACGAGGCAGCAAAAAGAACAATCGCAAGAAGAATTGAAAATGGTGGTGGCTCTACAGGCTGGTCCAGAGCCTGGACAATTTGCTTCTATACCCGTCTGAAAGATGGTAACAATGCCTACGAGCATCTTAAATACTTGTTGAAAAAATGCACTGCGAACAACCTTTTTGACATTCACCCACCCTTCCAGATTGACGGAAACTTCGGTGGCGTTGCAGGTATTACCGAAATGTTCCTTCAGAGCCATTTAGGTTCCCCCGACAACAGAATTGCAGAGCTTTTACCTGCATTGCCTGATGAATGGAAAAATGGTTCAATTAAGGGTGTCAGAGCAAGAGGCAATCTGACCTTTGACATTACCTGGGAAAATTCAGTTCTTAAAAATGCTACAGTTACAGCAGAAAATGACTGTGTATTAAAAATAAAATTAAATGATAAAACAGAAAATCTTAAAGCAGACAAGGCATTTATTATTGAGGACAGTTGCCTTAAAGCAGAGCTTTCAGCAGGAGAAATAATTTCTCTTACTAACTGAAATTCGGAGGACAATTTATGTCAGAACTGAATGAATTAATAAATCAGATATTTGAAAACGAAATAAAGAAAGCTGTTATAAGCAAGCCTGTTTCAAAGCAGGGTGAATACAAAAAAATCACCATAAGCAGAATGCCTAAGTTTTTTCAAATAGCAAAGCATACCGAAAAGCAGGTTTTTCACGAAAATGTACAATTCTGTGATGTCGCAAAGCGTGCTTGCGAGCTTATGGGAAATGATTTCCTTCAGCTTAATGCCTGGGGAAATGATAAAGAATTTTATATAACAGCATCAAGAAACGGAAAGTTGTTTTATAAAACAAGAAACACAGGCAAAGAAGCTCCTGTTGCGCCCCTGCAGCACAACCGACAAAAGCAATACCTGCTCCCCGAGGGTCAGGTTATTGAACCCTTGGTTGATATGGGTATATTCACAAAAGACGGTAAGGTTGTTAACTCTATGTATGATAAATACAAGCAGATTAACCGTCTTATTGAAATAATTGATGACGGAGTGCGTCAACAGAATTTAACAAGGCTTAATATTATTGATTTTGGTTGTGGCAAGTCCTATTTAACTTTCATTGTTTACTATTACTTAACTGAAATAAAAAAAATTGAAACCAATATAATCGGCTTGGATTTAAAGAAGGATGTTATTGAAAAATGCAATAAGGCTGCCGAAAAATACGGGTATAAAAAGCTTCGTTTTGAGCTTGGGGATATTAACGGATACAAATGCCCCTTTGATGTCGATATGGTAATTACACTCCACGCCTGCGACACAGCAACAGATTTTGCTCTTTACAATGCAATTAACTGGGGGGCAAAAATGATATTCTCCGTACCCTGCTGTCAGCACGAATTAAACAGTCAGATTAAAACCGATAACCTTTCTGTATTAACCCGTTACGGAATTATTCAGGAGCGTTTTTCAGCCTTGCTTACAGACTCAATTCGTGGCAACCTTCTTGAATACTGTGGCTACAAAACCCAGCTTTTAGAATTTATTGACTTTGACCACACACCAAAGAATATTCTTATTCGTGCAGTTCTTAAAGGCTCTAACCCCAAAGCTGCAAAAGAAAAAGCCCTGAATGAGGTTAACAATGCAATAAACGAATTTAATGTTAAGCCTACTTTATACAAATTACTTATTGGTGATTAATTATGGATGATTCAATTTTTGTTCTTGGTGGATTTTTATTGGCAATAATATTTGCTGCTTCCATTGGTATATGGATTGCCAAAATCACAAAAAGGCAACGCACAGAAATGAAAAACGAAGCGCCCAAGGTAATTGATTTGGACGAACCACCAGCAGAACCACTAGTACGAACCGTAAAGGTAATTGACCAAAGCTGTTGTGCAAAGGTTATCGGAACAAAACGTCCTAAGGCAGTTGAAGAATTTATTATAACCTTTGAAGAACCTGACGGAAACATTTTTACTTTATCTGTTCCCAAGGATTGCTACGATGGTTTCGAACCGGGTCAGGTTGGAAAGCTTTCAACTGTTAATGACAAGCTTTACGGATTTGAGTTAGAAGAATAATTTTCCGAAAGGATTTATTTATGAAAGAAAAAACCTCTTTAGTTTTCACAGGTGACATTGGCTTTGACCGTTATTTTTACGGTAAATGGGATGATGAAGATTTAATATCTAAAGAAATTCTTGTTTTTCTTAACAGTGCAGACCACGTTATTCCAAATATAGAGGGTCCAATTGCCAACGCAGAGCAAAACACAACCTCAAGTGGTGTTCAGCAGCTGCTTCATACCATTGACCCCAAAGCTACAAGGGTGCTGAAAAAAATGGGTGCAGATATTTGGAACATCTGTAACAATCACATTATGGATGCAGGTCCTTACGGTATTGAATGCACCTTGAAGGAAGCCAAAAGCTTCCCTGCACAAACTATTGGCGCAGGTATGAACATAGACGAAGCAAGAAAGCCTGTTATAATTGATGAAGCAGGTGGTATCGGGCTTTTTGGCGTAGGCTATCAACGAGCTTGCAGAAAAGCAGAGGTTGACAAGCCCGGTTGCTACAGCTGGAGTGACCTTGATGCTATTCAGAACACCATAAACGAAATAAAAGAAAAATGCCGTTGGTGTATTGTTGTTGCCCACGCCGGTGAGGAGTTTACTCCACTTCCCTCACCCTATACAAGGGAAAGATACCACAAATACCTGGAAATGGGTGCAGATATTGTTGTGGGTCATCACCCTCACGTACCAATGAACTATGAAACTGTCGGAGATAAAATTATTTTCTATTCACTTGGCAATTTTATTTTTGATACGGATTATCAGCGTTCACAATTCAACACAGAGCTGGGTCTTATTGTTAAATTGAATTTTACCGAAAATGAATTTTCTTATGAGCCAATGGGCTTACGAATTGTCCGTGGTGACGAAAAAATTGTAAAGGATGAGCTTCCTGTAATTTTTGTTGATGTTCAGGAAGAGGATTACAATTTGCTTTCTCCCCTTTCTGCAAAAATGCACATTGAGGCAACAAAACGACAAATGACCTACCTTAAACCTGAAGAATTTAAGGGTGCAACAGAAGAAAAATGGAAGGAGCATTTTTCCGAGGAATTAAGAACAGGGCGTGTCCCCGGTGAAACTCTGGATTTCTTCATTCTTTGTCCCCTTGCAGAAAAAGCTGAAAGTGGCGAATGGAAAAAAAGCAAGTTGGAAGCTATTAAGCAATATATATTGGAGCAGATGTGAAAATGAAAGATATAAAATTTATTAACGGAAAGCTTAAAATAATACACATTACGGACACTCACCTTGACGAGGGCAATATTGATATGTCCGTTTGGCTAATTAACGAAGCGTGCAAAAAAGAATGTCCTGATATTGCTATAATTACAGGCGATAATGTTGATAACGAGGACGATCCCAACAAAACCAAAAATCATATTGATAAGCTTATGAATGTTTTTGAGGAACTTAATATTCCCGTTGCAGTAACCTTCGGAAACCACGATTCCGAAAGGGGTGCAATGTCCAGAGAAGAGCTTATGGAATATTATAATTCCTTCTCCTGCTCCGTAAGCACAGAGTATAAAAATCTGCCCGACTGCGCAACATATAATGTGCCCGTACTTTCTTCCGACGGAACAAAAACAAAATTCAACCTTTGGGTTTTTGACTCTAACGACTACGACGATGAAGGACATTACGGTTGTGTTCTTCCCGAGCAGGTTGAGTGGTACAAAAATAAAAGTGATGAAATCACAAAGGAAAACAACGGAGAAAAGGTTTACTCCCTCGCATTCCAGCATATGATTGTTGAAGATGTTTACAAAGCTCTTAAAAAGGTAAATAAAAGAAAGCTTTATTCCTTTGCTCATATGTACAACAAAAATGATTTCTATATGTTTGACCCAGATTTCGAAAACTTCGGTACACTCAATGAAACACCCTGCAGTGGCTACCACAACTATGGTCAGTTTGATGCAATGGTTGAAAAGGGTGATGTACTTGGTATTTTCAGCGGTCACGACCACACAAATGCTTTTGCAGTTAAGCTTAATGGTATTGATATAGGTAACTCTTTAAGCACACGTTACAACGATGACAGATTTTCTTCCCAATATGGCTACCGTATTCTTGAGGTAAATGAAAACGATACCTCAAAATACACAAGCAGGGTTGAGCGTTGGTATAATATGTTCTCCTTCAAGGATTTGAAAACTATAAAAGCCAAGGGTGACGCTTTCGGTTTTAAAACTGCAAAAAGTGTAACACTCAAGGGTATTCCTCAAAGATTTTACACTAAAACAGGCAGAATCTTCTGCCACTTGGTAACAGGCAGAAAGAACACATACCACCATTGAAAGTGACTGATATATGAAAAATATTCTTTTAATTCTTGTTGGGGGAACAATTTGCACAGCATTGAATGAACACGGCACATTATCTGTTTCCGAGGGCGCAGGTGTAAAGCTTGTTGAGAATTTCAAAAACTCTGACTCCCCTTTCAAAAATGATGTTAAAATAAAACCAACAGAAAACTTATTTATTCTAAGCGAGAATATGTCAATTGAAAATTGGAACCTGATGCTGGACACCTACAGAAATAATATCACTAAAGATAAATTTGACGGTGTTATTTTTGCGCACGGCACAGATACCCTAGCATATTCTTCTGCCCTTTTCTCTATGCTTCTTGCAAATACAGAAATACCTGTATTTTTTGTTTCAAGCAATGCCCGTCTTGATTCAGAAAGAGCAAACGGAAATGAAAATTTCAAATATGCAGTTGAACTGATTTGCAATGGCATTGAACCAAATGTATACGTAACCTACAAGAACATTTCAGATAAAAAAATGTATCTTCACTTAGGCTCAAGGCTTAAACAATGTGCAAATTATTCAGAAGATTTTTTCAGCACAGGTGCTATTGATATAACTGGAATTTGTGAGGAAAAGCTTGAAGAAATCAAAAAGAAATACCCCAAAAAAGAAAAATCTCCATTAATTGATATAAATGGAGATTGGCACTTAAAAAATTGTGTTTTGATGCTTACACCCTATGTAGGTCTTGATTATTCTGTTTTTAATTACAGTAAATTTTCTGCAATTCTTCACGGAACATACCATTCAGGTACAGCCTGTGCTGAGCCTTACGAAAACTCTGTTTTGCATTTAATGGATTTGTGCGAAAAAGAAAATTCTGATATAGACATTTTCCTTTCGCCATCTAAAAATTCAGGTGAGATTTATGATACTGTAAGAGTTATCGGCTCTCATAAGGAAAATAAAATTAAATTCCTTTATGGTTGTACTAATGAAACAGCCTATGCAAAGCTGATTTTGGCATATTCAATTTTCAAAAATAAAAACCATATTGAAAACTTTATAAATACTAACATCAATTTTGAAGTATTTGATAAATGAAAAAGAACCGAGAGTTTCACAGCGAAACTTTCGGTTCTGTTCATTTTTATTTATTTAATTTTTGCTCTAAAAGCTCTTTGATAACTGCAGGGTCACCTGCGCCACGAAGCTCCTTCATACAAGCACCGAAAAGTGCCTGAGCTGCTTTAACCTTACCATTGTTATAGTCTTCAACAGCCTTTGGATTTTCACTGATAACCTTATCAATTACACTGTCAATAGCAGAAGAATCGAACTTCTTATC
This sequence comes from Acutalibacteraceae bacterium, assembly GCA_045543715.1. Classification (GTDB taxonomy): domain Bacteria; phylum Bacillota; class Clostridia; order Oscillospirales; family Acutalibacteraceae; genus UBA737. The sequence continues at coordinate 3,957 of JAZPXP010000152.1, read as the reverse complement.
AAGACCTTGTTCCTTACAGTAAGCAACCGGGTCAACATTTTCTTCAACAACTGCAATAAGAATTTTCTTACCTGCGTTACGATTGATTTTACCCTCGTCAACCATTTTAATAATTGTTGAAAGTGTTTCAGCAGTTACCTCAAGCTCGTTAAGGGTTTTGCCATCCTTACGAAGGATACCTGCACAGTCTGTAAGAATCCAGCTTGCAGTATCTTTAGGATTACAACCAAAAGCCACTGTATCATCAAGAAGAGCCATAAGCTTGTGGTTGGAAAGAAGCATTGCAATTTCTTTATCGGAAATACCTGCTGCTCTGTATTCCTCTGCTTTTTCGTCAACTGCTGCAGGTTTTTTTGCCTTGATTTCCTCAAGCCACTCATCATCAATGATAATAGGCATAAGGTTTGCATCGGGGAAATAACGGTAATCAGCTTCGGTTTCCTTGTTACGCATTGCCATTGTTTTGCCGCTTACATCGTCAAAACGTCTTGTTTCCTGAACAAGCTCTTCTGTTTCAAATTCCAATGCGTCCATATGGCGCTGTGCTTCATAACGGATAGCTCTTTCAATAGCTTCAAAGGAGCTCATATTTTTAATTTCGGTACGAACGCCAAATTCCTCGCTACCCTCGGGGCGAACAGAAATGTTAACGTCGCAACGCATTGCGCCCTCTTCACATTCAGAAATACCGCCTGAACGGAACATAGCTTTAAGCTTGTTAAGATATACAACAACCTCTTCAGCGCTACGGAAATCGGGCTGTGTAACAATTTCAATAAGCGGAACACTGGTACGGTTAAAGTCCACATAAGAAGAATTACCACCGTGAACAAGCTTACCTGCGTCCTCTTCCATATGAATCTGTTTTATACGAATGTCCCTTGTACCTGCACTTGTTTTAATTGCAACGCAACCATCAGTACAAATGGGGTGGTTGAGCTGTGTAATCTGATATGCACAGGGCAAATCGGGGTAATAATAGTTTTTCTTATCAAAGGTTGTGTAACGGCTGATGTTACAGTTAAGCATAAGACCTGCAGTAACAGCCAATTCAATAACCTTTTTATTCATTACGGGCAACATACCCGGCATACCACTACAAGCAGGGCAAACACAATCGTTAGGCTCGTTTGCAGCAGAGTGACCACCACAAGAGCAGAAAATCTTTGATTCGGTGCTTAATTCCACGTGAGTTTCAAGGCCGATGACAATTTCATAATTCATATTCATTCACCCTTCCTTTCAACACTGTGTGCAAGGCTGAGAAGCACACTTTCACCAAAATGCTTACCAAGAAGCTGTACCCCACCACTTACAAGAGCAGGTGTACCTATAAGGTTAGCAACTGAGGTAAATACGCTTTCGCCAAACACTTTACCAAACGCATCCTTAATATCGTAAGCAACAAATTCAGCTTTGCTGCAAACAGGGGTAAGAACTGCATCATATTTTTCAAAAAGGTCTTTCATTGCATCTGCAACTACACGACGAACTCTCAAGGATTTATCGTAGCAATCCTTATAACGATTTTTTGATAACACATCCGAACCATAAAGGATAACTGCTTTAGTAAGGAAGTTGAAGCCCTCTGTTCTTGTGTTTACATATAACTCATCAATATTTCTGTATTTCTCTGCACGATAACCGTATTTAACACCATCGTAACGGGAAACGTTGTTGCAGGTTTCAGCACACATAAGAATCTGCCAGGCTGTGTTTGCCAAATCAAAGAAATCCAAAGAAATTTCTTCAACAACCACACCCTCTGCTTTAAGCGCTTCTGCATATTTAATTACGTTTGCTTTTGTTGTTTCATCTGCTTTTTCAAGCAATTCTTTAACAATACAAACCTTTTTACCTGCTACAGCAATATCGGTTGAATACTCATATTCTTTTGTAGGCAAGCTTGTGCCGTCTTTATCGTCGTGGCCTGCAATTACACTGATAATTTCTTTTACACCCTCTGCATTTGGAGCATAAACACCAACCTGCTCACCTGAAGCAGCACAGGAAATTACGCCATAACGGGAAACTGTACCATAGGTGGGTTTAAGAAAATCTACACCTGCAAGAGCAGCTGCACGTCTTGTTGAACCATTCATATCAACACCAAGAGCAGCTTTAACATCACCATTTTTAACTAATGTTGCTGCTGCACCCTCAAGCTTTTCTGTCTGAGGAGCGTAATATGAAAATTCACCAACAAGGTCAAGACCAAATTCACCTGTGTGTGCCTTACCGGAGATTGCATAGCCTTTGTTTTCAAGACGAGTAACAGCCTCTGCACTGAACAAGGGCTTGTAGCCTTCTAAAATACGGGAACCTGCTGTTGCAAGAGCATCTTTTACAAGAATTGTATCATCTACTGCGATTGTTCCTTTTTCGCAAATACTAGTTGCATAATATTTCATTCTACACACCTCACTTTACTAATCTGGGAACCTGCCAGCTATCGTCACTACGCTCGGGAGCACCTTCAAGCAAGCTCTCTCTTGTAAAGGGCTGCTTACGAACATCCTCACGTAAAACATTAGTCATTGGCATAACGTGTACCATTTCTTCTACATTTTCTGTATCACAGTTTTTAAGCTGCTGTTCACTTTCAAGCATAGCATTGAAAATGCCCTGCATAACTGTTTCTTCCTCTTCTGATAGAGAGAGCTGATTCAACTGCTGTGCGTTTGAGAAAGTAGAGCGCTTACCCTGTGACTGTTTACCTGAAGCACCTGTAGCAGCAGAGCGCTGAGCAAGTGCACTACCATTACCAAGAAGGTGAACATCCTCAAGCTGCTGGTTTGTAACATCGCCGGGAGCACCAAGCAACAAGTCCTGAGCGTTACCGTTCAAGGGGAATGCAATAACATCAAGAATTTTTTCTTCGTCTGTAAGAAGCATTACCATACGGTCAACGCCCGGTGCCATACCTGCGTGCGGCGGAGCACCGTATTGGAATGCCGTATAGAGAGCATTAAATCTTGTTTTTAATTCTGCTTCTGTATATCCGGCAATTTCAAATGCTTTCTTCATAATATCTATATCGTGGTTACGAACGGCGCCGGAGGCAAGTTCTATACCATTACATACCAAGTCGTACTGGTAAGCGAGAACTTTCGTAGGGTCATCTCCGAGCAATGCGTCCATACCGCCTTGTGGCATTGAGAAAGGATTATGCGTGAAGATTGTCGCGCCTGTTTCTTCGTCAATCTCGTACATCGGGAAGTCAACTATGAAACAGAACTCAAAGGCATCATCGCGAATTAAATCGAGTTGCTCTTTTGCTGCAAGCCACGTGCGAATGTGTCCTGCTTTTTTCTCTGTGTCATCTTTCTTGTCGTCGCATATAAAGAATAACGTCTCGCTTTCTTTAACGCCTGTTATTTTAATAATCTCCGCTTTCTTTTCTTCTGAAAGGAATTTGGCAATCGGGCCTGCGAAAACGCCTTCTTTTAACGTAATATATCCGAGTCCGCCAAGTCCGACTTCCTGTGACGTTGCAAATTTCAAAGAATCTTCAAAGAATTTCTTTGATTTGCCTACACAGTTAGCAACAATACCGCGAACAGGTTTTCCCTTGAATGCAGGGAAATCAACGTCTGCGAAGAAGTCTGTCAAATCGCATATTATGAGAGGATTGCGAAGGTCAGGCTTATCAGAGCCGTATTTCATCATTGATTCTGCGTAAGTGATACGACGGAATGGTTTCGGTGTAACCTTCTTATCCGAAAACTTTGTAAACGTGTCATAAATAACGTCTTCGCACACGTCAAGCACTTCTTCTTGTGTTGCAAAAGCCATCTCAAAATCAAGCTGATAAAATTCTCCCGGTGAACGGTCAGCTCTTGCATCCTCATCTCTGAAACAAGGAGCAATTTGGAAATATCTGTCAAAACCGGATACCATCAAAAGCTGTTTAAATTGCTGAGGTGCCTGCGGCAAAGCATAGAACTTGCCGGGATG
>JAZPXP010000151.1:0-5376 GCA_045543715.1 Acutalibacteraceae bacterium | reverse complement strand
TAAATCCCGATGGGATTTATGAATTGTGCTATCACACATGAATTGTTACTTCGTAACATGAATTGCACTGCGGTGCATAGGGATTTAATTCAATTCATGTCAAAAGGCAATTCATGAACTTTAAGTTCAATTCATGCCCAAAGGGCAAATCATAAAAAAGACAGCGAAGTTTCGCTGTCTTTTTAATCTTTTAATGGATTTTTTTTAAAGATATGATATAATATTCTATGGTGATAAAAATGGATTTAAAAGAAAAAGCATTAAAACAACACTATGAATGGAAAGGCAAGCTTGAGGTAACCTCCAGAACCCCCGTTACAAACAAGGAAGAATTATCAATAGCCTATACCCCTGGTGTTGCTGAGCCTTGCCTTGCAATAAACAAGGACTATAACAAATCCTTTGAGCTGACGCGCAGATGGAATATGGTTGCTGTTATAACCGACGGTACAGCAGTTTTAGGTCTCGGTGATATCGGTCCTGAAGCGGGTATGCCCGTTATGGAGGGCAAATGCGTTCTCTTTAAAGAGTTTGCCGATGTTGATGCCTTTCCTCTTTGTATAAGAAGTAAAGATGTTGATGAGATTGTTAAAACAATATATTTAATCTCAGGCAGTTTTGGCGGTATTAACCTTGAGGATATTGCCGCTCCCCGTTGCTTTGAAATTGAAAAGAAGCTAAAAGAGTTATGCGATATCCCGGTTTTCCATGATGACCAGCACGGAACTGCCGTTGTTGTTGGCGCCGCGCTTCTTAACGCATTAAGGCTTACCAAAAAGGAAATCGGAGAGATTAAATGCGTTATTAACGGCGCAGGAAGTGCAGGAATTGCTATTGGTAAGCTTTTATTAAAGTTGGGCGTTAAAAATCTCACTATGGTTGATAGATTTGGAATTATTACTGAGGGCGACCCTCAATTAAACCCAGCCCAAGCCGAAATGAGCCTTGTTACCAACAGGGATAAAAAAACAGGTCTTTTGGCAGACGCTATGAATGGCGCTGATGTTTTCATCGGTGTTTCGGCTCCCAATATTGTTAGCGAAGAAATGATAAAATCTATGAACCAAGATGCTATTGTTTTCCCAATGGCAAACCCTGTTCCCGAAATTATGCCCGACAAGGCAAAAGCAGCAGGAGCCAGAGTTGTTGGAACAGGACGCTCTGATTTCCCAAATCAGATTAATAATGTTATGGCTTTCCCCGGTATTTTCAGAGGTGCGCTTGATGTTAGAGCTTCTGATATCAACGAAGAAATGCAGATGGCAGCTGCTAAAGCTATTGCATCCCTTGTAAGTGATGACGAGCTAACCGAAGAATACATAATGCCCTTTGCCTTTGATGAAAGAATAGGCAAAACGGTTGCCGAAAAGGTTGCCAAGGCCGCTAGAAAAACAGGAGTTGCAAGAATATAAAAAGAGAGGGTTTAACCCTCTCTTTTTGTTACTATCTGAGCGAGATAATCTTTATTTAAAACAATTTCCCTTTGAAGAGAAAAAACACTGAACGATTTAAAATTAACAGCACTTCCACCCGTCATTTTATAATAAGCCTCTTTAGCAGTCCATATTTCATAAAATCTTTTTAAATCGGAGCCGATATATTCAAGTTCTTCATCATTTGCAAATTTTTTAGCAACGCTAAAATTTATATCTTTAATTCTCTCAATATCAACACCAATCGGCTTTTCACTAACAGCGGCAAAGACCATATCAAAGGAATGGGAAATACTAATATAAAGCTCTGAATTTTCAATATAAGGTTTTCCGTTTTTATCGCATTCTATAAAAGCTTCAAGAGAATAGTTTTCTTTCAAAATTCTTTTAATAAGAATTTCCCCTACTATACTTCTTTTTCGGGCCTCTTTTCTTTTAAAGGAAAGAAAATGTCTTTTTCTCGAATCAGAAGCCAAAAATAAGGCTTTTTCAAAATCCTGATCGCTGAAATCGTTTATATTAGCAATCAGCCAACGCATTTTCATCCCTCCAAAAATTTATTGCACTATCATATTTTATAGGGTATAATATCTAAATGGGAGGCGACAGCATTTTGGAAATATTACTATATATTCTCATAGGTTTAATAGCAATAATTTGTATTTTTTTGCTGTTGCCTGTTAGTATTCTTCTTAAAAATGACGAGCAGAATAATTTTATTTATAAAATAAAGTTTTTATGGTTCTCATTCCCTCAAAAAAAGGTGAAATCAGGCAAGCATATAGCCGAAAATCCCGCTAAAACCGAGAAGCCATCTGAGAAAAGCCTTATGGAGAAAATTAAAGACTCCAAAGATTTGATTATAGCATCTATAAAGGAAATTTCTTCCCTTATCAAGAAATTCACCATTAAAGAATTTTATCTTGATATTCTATGCTCGGGTAAGGACGCTGCTGGAACTGCCGTTAAATACGGCGCTTGCTGTTCATTGGTTTATCCCTTGACAAGCTTTATCGACTCACTTATGAAACCGAAATACAAAAAGCAAAAGATAAACATCCGCTCGAACTTCGAAAGCAAGGAGGAACACATAAAGTTTCAACTCAAGCTTTCGGTTAAAATCATTTCTCTTCTTATTGCAATCATCAAAATTGCGATTAGAAAAGCCAAAGCTTCCTAAATTATTTTATCATATTTTCAAAAAAAAGCAACAAAAAGCACCGCCGCAGCGGTGCTTTTTTAATTGAATTTAAGTTCGGCTATCTTGCTGAAACCGTTAAGATTTAAAACAACAAGCGAATTTTCAGTTACAATATAAAACTCATTATTTATATAAAGTCCTCTTATATTGCCATAAGCCTGACCAAGTTTTATTTCAGCTTTCTTAAAGAATTTGCCATTCTTCAAGCCATAAATATGATATTCGCTTCCCCCATTCCCATGAACCGAGAAACCGATAATATCTTTTTCCTTATCAATTATAACAGCCTTATGGCTATAAAGGGCTTCGGAATAGTTCTCATCAAGAACTGTTTTTGAATTTTCAGTAACATTTGCAGGATTAGAAATATCAAACATTGAAAGCTTAATTCCGCGCGTTCTACCCGTTTTTTCATCCGCATCCTGACCTATACCTAGTAATAATCCGTCTCCATAAGGGAAGAGATAATTCGAAAATCCGGGAATTTTTAGCGCACCAATAATTTTTGGGTTTTTAGGGTCGCTTAAATCAGCGCTAAACAAGGGGTCTACCTGACGGAAAGTTACGAAATAAGCAATATCGCCCATAAATCTAACCGAATAAACCCTCTCATTAGGTGCAAGATTTTCAATCGCACCGATTTTTTCGAGTTTATCGTTTAATATAAACAAAGAGTTAGAATTTGCAACTGCATAACTAACAGCATTTTCATCTTCCGAAATTTTAACATCTTTGGAAACGGTGGTTACAAATCGGAAATTTCCGTTATACTCGTCAATTGAAAACTGATTGAGCAGTGAGCCTTCTATCTTACCCTGAGCCTCAAGCTCGATTTTACCATCTGCAATAGAAAATCTTGAAATTGAGGCTTCATAACCGTTCTGGTAACCTGCAGTTATAATATTTTTCGTACTGCAGTAAACAGTATATGTTCCGCCGAGAACTGATTTGGTGCTAACGAGATTTCCGTCAGTTATCGAATAACTGCATATAACTGTATAATCAGGTCTATCGCAGTCATCAACAATGCTGATACTATCCGCCGCAACTGCCGCATCATAATCTTCACACTTAACATAAGGCACATAGGTTTCGGGCTTGTTTTCCTTGATATCACGAACACCGATAGAATAGTTGGAAATAAGATAAATCTTATCGCCTATAACCCTTGAAGTATTATAATTACCACTCTGCTCAAGCTCAAAAAGTTTTTTTGGGGAGCCGGGATTTGAAACATCATATATTAATGTTTTGGTTTTACCGTTATAATAAAATTCGCTTTCGCTTCCGATTATAACAAGCCTATCCTTATAGATATACATTTCGCCGAAATTTTGAAAATCATCGGTATTAACCGTTATAGAAGAAACCTCTTGCGGTTCTTTACCCGCCTTGATTATGCGAAGTTTTCCTTTCCCGCTTGCTAAGGAATAGATATATTTGCCATCGGTTTTAACGATATCCGATTCCAAAACTCCGTCAACCTGAGTTGTGGTCTCAGAGAATGAATCTTTATCATCCTTTGAAGCGGTGCCATTGGTAGCGCTGGGTTTTGTTGAACTGCCCTTATTGATATCAGTCGCAACCGCATCCTCTTCTACAATAACTTCCGCATCACTAATATCAACATAATAATTAAAATCCTCAAAAACACTCGGCTTGAATTTTTTAACCGCCTTGTAAATACTCTTATAGGTCTGCTCTTCTAATACTTGGGGCGAAGGCTGATTTTTAACAGCCAAAACCGAAACAAATACCGCAAAACAAGCAACCAAAGCGGTAGCAACCCTTGCTATCATTATGTTAGAAAAGGTCTTTTTTTCTTTCGGTTTCATTTTATTTAAAACCTTTTGTTTTATATATCCGTCTGCCTTAACGGAATCTAACGCTTTTTTATATTCATTCTTAAAACTCATAAATCATCCGCCTTTATAGTCTTTTTAAGCATTGCTCTTGCTCGCATTAAATGGGTTTTAACGGTTGAGGGGTTGATTTTTTCGATTTCGGCGATTTCGTTAACCGAATAACCGCAATAATAATGAAGGTGAATAGCAGTTCTGTATTTAACGGGAAGCTTTAAAACCTCTTGTAAAACATAGGAATTATCGGGAGTTTCAGGCGCAGCGAGTCCCTCATCCAACGGCTCGGTTTTTTTAAACCAAAGGGAAGTTTTTAAGGAATTTGAGCAATTAACGGTTATCCTTAAAAGCATTGCCTTTATATGCTCCTCGCTCTCCATTCTTTGCCATACCTTCATATATCTTAGAAAAACCTCTTGGAGAATATCATCGCTGTCATTCCTGCTCTTTGTGCGCACAAAGGCAAGCCGATAAACCATATCGGCATATTTTTCGAAAACAGTTTCGGGCAAAGCAAAATCGTTTTTTCTAATATCTGCAATTTTTTCCATATCTATCCCCCTCACCCTTAATACTTATGAAACTATAAAAAGGTTTCAAAAAAGCATCGGCAAACGGAGCGTTCACTTAGGGATAATTCGTCTGAAACAGTGTCTTTTTGCGGACTAATGCGTTAAAAAGCCACGGCACGCGTCAGCGTTGCCGTGGCTTTTCACCTTTTATTCCATCAAAAACACATCTATTTTAGATTCTACGCAGTTTTGTAACTTTGGATTTGTTTCGCACTCGAAGTCGCAAAAGCGCAGTAATACTTTGTGTCTTTCAAGGTTTTGCGGCAAAGAGTCGGAATAAATCCAAGTGAAAAACCGATTTCTCCCTAAAT
>JAZPXP010000150.1:0-6051 GCA_045543715.1 Acutalibacteraceae bacterium | reverse complement strand
AATATTAACAAAGAAGAGATAAAAAAGGGGATAAAGGAAAATCTTGAAGGTCTTTTCGGCAAGATAGATGGTCTTGTTGAGATTAAGGTGCAAACCGAGTGCCTTGAAAGCTCGAATGCAGACCTTATGCTCTATTCGGTTTTTGAAAATGAAGAGGCACTTAAAAATTATGCTGTTCATCCCGAACACGTTAAGGTTGCTGATACCTTTGTTCGCCCATACACTGAGACCCGTTCCTGTTTAGATTTCGAGGTATAAAATGAAGGAATTTTATCTAAAACCAAAGATTTTTTCAGCCCTTAAGGGATATAATGGGAAAGCTTTTTTAAATGACCTTATAGCAGGAATTATTGTTGCAATTATTGCTTTGCCTTTATCTATTGCATTGGCATTGGCTTCGGGTGTTGAGCCTGCAAGAGGTGTTTATACCGCCATTGCAGCAGGCTTTATTGTTTCATTGCTTGGCGGAAGCCGAGTGCAAATCGCCGGACCTACCGCCGCCTTTGCAACCATAGTTGCAGGGGTTGTTGCAACAAACGGTATGGACGGACTTTTCCTTGCTACCGTTATAGCGGGTATTATTCTTGTTGTTATGGGACTTTTAAAGCTCGGCTCATTTATCAAATATATGCCCCATACCATAACTGTTGGTTTCACGGGCGGTATCGCCGTTACAATTCTTTTAGGTCAAATCAAAGACTTTCTCGGACTTACATACGCTGATGGCGTTAAGCCTATCGAAACTGCAGAAAAAATAGAGGCGAATATAGCCGCTGCCGATACTTTCAGTCCTTGGGCATTGCTTATAGGAGCGATAAGTCTCGCAATTCTTATTTTCTATCCTAAATTAGAAAAGAAAATACCGCCATCCTTGATAGCGGTTATTGTAGCGGCACTTTTAGTTAAATTTATCCCGATTTTTGATAAGGGAGTTTATACTATTGGCGACCTTTATACCATACCGACAGGACTTCCCAAGGCGGAATTTTTAAACTTTGAAATAACTGCTGAAAAAATTATTGCGGTGATTCCGAATGCTATAACCATCGCAGTTTTGGCGGCGGTTGAATCTCTGCTTTCCTGCGTTGTGGCAGATAGTATGGTAAACTCAAAGCATAATCCGAATTCTGAGCTTGTGGCTCAGGGTGTTGGCAATATAGCTTCTGTATTTTTCGGCGGAATTCCTGCAACAGGTGCTATTGCGAGAACCTCTGCAAATGCGAAAAACGGAGGAAGAACTCCCGTTGCCGGCATGGTTCACGCTGTATGCTTACTTTTGGTTTTGTTGTTCCTTATGCCTTATGCCGCGCTAATACCAATGCCAACCATTGCGGCTATTTTGTTTATGGTTGCATATAATATGAGCGAATGGCGAAAGTTTGTTGGTATAGCAAAAACAAGAAAAGCGGCAGATATTATAGTTCTTTTTGCAACCTTTTTATTGACCGTTATTTTCGACCTCGTTGTTGCTATTGCGGTTGGAATTGCATTGCATTTAATGTTTGTTTTACTCAAAAAGATAAGGAGCAAGTCTTAAGACTTGCTCTTTGTTAATTTATTGGCAATCATTGATTTTGTAAAAATGAAGAGTTATAATAAAAATATCGAAAAGGATTTCGATAAAATAAAAGCCGATTTTGCGGTGGAATGGAGAAAAGTTATGAAAAAGGTATTATCTATTCTTTTGGCACTTGTCCTCTGTTTTAGTCTGGCTGTTTGTTTTACGGGTTGTAAAAAAGAGGATGTGGCTTCAACTCCTTCGGAAGTTGAGGTTGTAAAATTTGAGGCTCCAACGGATTATGCATCGGTAGTTCAGGTTAAGATTAACCCAACTGTTAATCTCTATCTTGATAAGGATGGCAATATTATAGCTGTTGAGTATGTAAACAAAGATGCTAAGGACACCTATGAGGCTATCGAAAAGAATTTGATTGGTGCATCGTTCGAAGTTGCGATGGATTTGGTTGTTGAAAAGGCTGAAGAAAAGGGATTTCTCGCAGATAATAAGGAAATCAGCATTGATGTAATTGAAAATAAACTCGAGGAAGTTAAAGAAACCGAAATTCTGAGAACTGCTCAGAAAACGGTTAAACAGGTTTTAGATGAAAAGAAGATTGAAATAACCATAAATATTTATATCGGCGGAAAGGATGCTGCTGCCGAGGTTAAGGCTGAGGATGATAAAGCTGCCGCTGATAAGGCTGCTGCAGACAAAGCCGCTGCTGATAAGGCTGCCGCAGACAAAGCTGCCGCTGATAAAGCAGCTGCAGATAAGGCTGCCGCCGACAAGGCTGCTGCAGATAAAGCTGCCGCCGACAAAGCTGCTGCTGACAAAGCTGCCGCTGAAAAGGCTGCAAAGGAAAAAGAATTAAAAAATCCCAAGAAAAACCTTAAAATGAGCGTTAAATATAGGAAATACTTAGTTAAAGATTGGGACCCCGAATTTGAGGGTGATGAGCTTCAGGTTGTTACTATGAGCTTCGCCAACGGTGAAATGGGTCTTGGCATTTCAACATATACTCTTAACACCGAATTTTCCGACCCCAACTACACTATTGTTTACGGCGGTAAAACCTGGTATGAACTTGGCGGAAGAGGTGGCGGAGGAATTTATACCCTCACTGATGAGGCTATAAATCTTGATGATACCGGCGGTGGTACCGCAACCCTCACTATGACAACCGATGGCAAATTGGTTGTAGCTTCTAATAACGGCTTCTTCTCGGATGGAGATGCAAAAGTTGGAGATGTATTTGCAATAAGCTAAGAGGAATTTTCAAATGGCAACAAATAAAGAATTATTAAGAACGGTTAAATTTATTCTATTTTCCATTAGTGCAGGGCTTATTCAGGTTTTGAGTTTTACCCTTTTAAATGAAATTATAAGGCTTCGGCTTGAATGGGTATCCTATCTCATTTCGCTTGTTTTATCTGTGCTATGGAATTTCACCTTAAATCGAAAATTCACCTTCCATTCAGCGAACAATATTCCAGTTGCGATGATTAAAGTGGCATTGTTTTACCTTGTGTTCACACCTGTTTCAACCTGGTGGACGGCAGAGCTTAACGGCATTGGCTGGAATGAATATATTGTTCTTGGAGGAACAATGATTATAAACTTTGCAACGGAATATCTGTATCAGAGGTTTATAGTTTTTGGGAAAAGTATTGATAGTGCAAAATAAAAAGATAGGCTCGTGGTTGCGAGCCTATCTTTATTTATATAAGCTTGTTTTGCCTGAAAGGAAATAGGCAATTATAACTGATAAGCCTATGAAAATTAAGGCGGGCGAAAAGCCGAACAACTCAAATGCTAAAGCAAAGCTTGCGATGGGACATTTTGTAACCCCGCAGAAAAGAGCTGTCATACCAACTGCCGCACCCAAGGGAACGGGCAAGCCTGAAATGGCTGCCAATGTACCGCCCAGAGCTGCACCTATAAAAAATGATGGGATAATTTCGCCGCCCTTAAAGCCTGCTGAAACGGTTATAACCGTGAAAATAAATTTTAAAATAAAAGCCTCAGGTTTTATATTTCCTGATTTAAAAATTTCAGCAATATAATGAATGCCGCTGCCGTTATAATCGAAGCTTCCAACAATTAAGGTTAAAATAATTATGAGAGCGGCGCCTATGGAAATTCTTAAAAAGGGATTTTTTATGTATTTTTGAGCAAAGTGCTCCAAGATATGAAGCGACTTGCAGAAAATGAAAGCTATAAAAGAGCATATAGCAGAAATGAGAATAACCTTCCATATATCTGAAATATTAAAATTATAGGTGAATGGAAATCTTTCAGGAGCAACCTTTAATGAGGAGGCAACAATAAAGCCTAATATACTTGAAATTAAGGTTGGAATAATACAGAATATTGCCGCTTTCCCAACGAGGACTACCTCTAAAGCAAAAATAGCGGCACCAAAGGGCGTTCCGAAAATTGCCGAGAAAAATGACGCCATACCGCATAGAACTAAAGCCCTACGCATACTGTTATTAACTTTAAAAATTTTACTGATTATAGCCGAAATTCCGCCGCCGAGCTGAAGAGCAGCACCCTCTCTTCCTGCACTTCCGCCGAAAAGATGGGTTATAACTGTGCTTAAAAATATGGCGGGGATAATATGAAAAGGGATATCTGAGCCGTTTTTAAAGCCATCGAAAATGCGGTTTGTTCCAACACCCTCAACCTTTAAAAGCTTATAAATTCCAACCGTTAAAATACCGCCTAAAATAATCAGATATAAAAGCCAGCTGTTTTCTTCCCTGAGCTGCGTTACAAACGAAACTGACTTTGCAAACAAAGCACCCAAAAGTCCCGAGCAAATACCCGTTAAAGCGGCTAAGGGCAAAATAAGAAAAGATAGTTCTTTTCTATTTTTAAGCTCCATTTTCTCTCCCCCCTTTATGCGATATTTTATCACAAAAAACATAAAGTTGCAAATTTTAAGAAAAAATGATAATATAAATTTTAAGGAGAAGAAAAATGACTGTTTTCGAAAAGATTTACGATGTTGTTCTAAAAATACCCGAGGGAAAGGTTGCAACCTATGGTCAAGTGGCTATTCTTGCGGGAAATCCAAGATGGGCAAGGGTTGTGGGCTATGCTCTTCATAACAACCCCGCACCCGGAATTATACCTTGCCATAGAGTAGTTAACAGAGAGGGCAGAACTGCCGAAAGCTTTGTCTTCGGCGGCGGTGAAGTTCAAAGGGAACTGCTCGAAAAAGAGGGTATTGTTTTCGAAAAAGACGGGCATATAGATTTAAAAAAATACGGTTGGAAAGGGGATGCTTTATGAATTTTGAAATAATTGATTTTCATACCCATCCATTTATAGAAAAAAGAAATAATATATGTAATCATAAAGATTTTATTGATATGGGGGCTAAAAACACCTTTGAGGTTATGAGGTCCTTAGGTGTTTCGAAAATCTGTGGCTCTGTAATAGAGGTTGGAAATAATGAGGATATTTTGGCAAAGGTTAAGAGAAATAACGATGAAGCCTTAAAACTTAAAGAAATCTATAAAGATTTTTATATCCCCGGTTTTCATATCCATCCCGATTTTGTTGATTTTTCCCTTAAAGAGATGGAGAGAATGGAAAAGGCGGGAATAAAGCTTATCGGCGAGCTTGTGCCTTACATAGATGGTTGGAAAAGGGATTTTGCAAGCCAAGAATTTTCCGCTCTTTTAAAAGAAGCGGGTAAAAGGAATATGATAGTTAGCTTTCATTCAATGAATGAGGATGCTATGGATGAGATGGTTAAAAATCATAAGGATGTTATCTTTGTTGCGGCTCATCCGGGTGAATACGGTGCCTTTATGCGACATATCGAGAGGATGAAATACAGCGAAAACTATTACCTTGATATTTCGGGTTACGGTATTTTCAGATACGGAATGTTAAGGCGAGCGCTTGATACCTTTGGGTCGGATAGAATTTTGTTTGGCTCTGATTTTCCGACCTGTAATCCCGCAATGTATATAGGCGGCGTTATGAATGATAATCTTATAACTGATACAGAGAAAGAAAAAATATTCTCCCTTAATGCTAAAAAATTATTAAAGCTCCGATAAAACGGAGCTTTAATTTTTATTCCTCGTCATCACAGCGTACAGCGCACTTTAAAAGGCAGGTAGCCGAGGTAACGAGCAGGGTAAAGAAGCCGAGCAGTAAACCTGCAACTATTGCACCTATAACGCTTGTTGCGGCAAAGGTGAAGCCGAGAAGAACTAAAGCTGTTAAAACAACCCCTAAAATAGCGGCTATCAAAACTGAAATAGCTCTGCAAACGCAACAGTCTCTGCTTCTGAAATCAGGCACAACAGCTAAAGCGGCCAAAAGGAAAACGAGGGCAACGCCTAAAGCAACCCATGGGAAAACCGTTCCGACCGTTATTATTGCGGTAAACTGTAAAATAGCAACGGCAATTCCAACAACAACGCTTGCGGCGATGCTCAAAAATGTGCAGTCAACGCCGGTATTGCAATTTTGGTTATTCATATTTTTCACCTCTTTTTCAGTATATGAAAAAATACTTTCGCTTGTTC
>JAZPXP010000149.1:0-9159 GCA_045543715.1 Acutalibacteraceae bacterium | reverse complement strand
TGATAATGCCCCCTCTTCCGCAACCCTTAGAAACGAAATGAGTGAGCTATGCGAGCTTGGTTTTCTTCATCAGCCGCATACCTCGGCAGGAAGAATTCCAACAAGCAGCGGTTATAGGTTATATGTTAATTCACTTATGAATAAACCTCCTTTATCAAAGGAGACCGAAGCCTTAATCGATAATGAGTTTTCAGATATTCATTCAGAACCCGAAAGCATACCTGCCGCCGCCGCTCAGATTTTATCTCGTATTACAGGTCTTCCCGCTATATCCTGTCTTATGACCGAGAGACCCGCAAGAATAAAAAGAATTGAACTTTTGCCGATAGGCAGATTTTCGGTTATGCTGCTTATTATCACTGATGACGGAAGAACAAGAAACCGCATATTCCGCCAAGGTAAAAATTTTACCAAGCAAATAGAAAACGAGTTTTATGATATTGTTTCAAGAAAGATTAAAGGAAAACCGATAAGCGAGCTTACAAAGCCCTATATTCAAGGTGTTATAGCCGAGGCGGGCTTCTCTTCCCTTGAACTTATGCCTTTACTTTCTGCTGTTTTTGAAACAGCACTTGAAATCGAGGAAACCGATTTAACTCTTCAGGGAGAAAACACCTTATATAATATCTTCGGAAGCGAAGAGAAAATTGCAAAGGTTATGTCCCTTATCAAAAGACGAGACCCGATTATCTCAATTCTTGAAAATATTGAAGAAAATGTTGGAGCGGTTTTCGGTGCAGATACCGAGTATAACGAGCTTCAAAAAGATACGATTATCGCCGCTAAATTCAGCGGAGGAGATAAATATAAGGGTTATATCGGAATTATAGGTCCTAACAGAATATCCTATGATAAGATAATGCCCGGAATTGAATATACTGCGCAAAAGTTAACCAAAATCATAACCGAAGCGCAAAAGGATATGGAGGATTGATTTCGTGTCAGAGGAAAATAAGAAGACAGAAACGAAAGAAAAAAAGAAATCTAAGGCACAGGTAGAAATCGAAAATTTAAAAGCAGAGCTTGAAAGCAAAAACGATTTATTGCTCAGAACTGCGGCAGAATTTGATAACTTCAAAAAACGCACCGAAAGAGAACGCCTTTCTGTTGCAGAATTTGCAAAAGCCAATGTTATCAAAGAGCTTTTACCTATTCTTGATAATATTGACCGTGCCGCCCTCTCCGAAAAGGACACACCTGAATATATAAAAGGTATTGAAATGATTGTTAAACAATTTGAGTCCTTAGGTGAACACCTTGGAATTGAAGAGGTTGCAAAGGTTGGCGATAACTTCGACCCGAATTTCCATGATGCTGTTATGCATATTGAGGATGAAACTCTCGGCGAAAATGTTATTGCAGAAGTTCTTCAAAAGGGCTTCAAAATCGGGGATACTGTTATCAGACCCGCAATGGTTAAAGTTGCTAATTAAAAACTAATTTATAAATTTTTGGAGGAAAACAAAATGGGAAAAATTATTGGTATTGACTTAGGTACAACTAACTCCTGCGTTGCAGTTATGGAAGGCGGCGAGCCAGTTGTTATCGCTAACGCTGAGGGAGCAAGAACAACTCCTTCTGTTGTTGCATTTTCTAAGACAGGAGAAAGAATGGTAGGTCAGGTTGCTAAGCGTCAGGCTATCACCAACCCTGACAGAACTATCAGCTCTATCAAAAGAGAAATGGGAACTGATTATACCGTTTCTATTGATGATAAGAAATTTACCCCTCAGGAAATTTCTGCTATTATCTTGCAGAAGTTAAAGGCCGATGCCGAGGCTTATCTCGGAACAACTGTTACAGAGGCTGTTATCACCGTTCCTGCTTACTTTACTGATGCTCAGCGTCAGGCAACCAAGGATGCCGGTAAAATCGCAGGTCTCGAGGTTAAGAGAATTATCAACGAGCCTACCGCTGCCGCTTTAGCCTACAGTATTGACAAAGAGGATGACCAGAAGGTTATGGTTTATGACCTCGGCGGCGGTACATTCGATGTATCCATTATTGAAATGGGCGATGGCGTTCAGGAAGTACTCGCTACTGCAGGTAACAACCGTTTAGGCGGTGATGACTTTGATAAGAGAGTTATGGACTATATCGTTGCAACCTTTAAAGCTGAACAAGGCATTGACCTTTCGGGTGATAAAATGGCTATGCAGCGTGTTAAAGAGGCTGCTGAAAAGGCAAAAATTGACCTTTCAGGTATGACCACTGCTGACATCAATCTCCCCTTCATTACTGCTGATTCAACAGGTCCTAAGCACTTTGAGACTACACTTACCCGTGCAAAGTTCAACGAGCTTACTGCAGACTTAGTTGATGCTACAATGGCTCCTGTTCGTCAGGCACTTGCCGATTCAGGTCTTAACAAGAACGAAATCAACAAGGTTCTTATGGTTGGCGGTTCTTCCCGTATCCCTGCTGTTCAGGAGGCTGTAAAAGCATTTATGGGAACTGAGCCCTTCAAGGGAATCAACCCCGATGAGTGTGTTGCTTTAGGTGCATCCTTACAGGCAGGTGTTCTCGGCGGCGATGTTAAGGGACTTCTCCTCCTTGACGTTACTCCACTTTCTCTCGGAATTGAAACTATGGGTGGTGTTTCAACAAAGGTTATCGATAGAAACACAACTATCCCCGCTAAGAAGAGCCAGATTTTCTCAACCGCTGCTGACGGTCAGACCTCTGTTGAGGTACACGTTTTACAGGGCGAAAGAGAATTTGCAAGAGATAATAAAACTCTTGGTGTATTCCATCTTGACGGAATCGCTCCTGCTCCCCGTGGAATCCCCCAGATTGAAGTAACCTTTGATATCGATGCTAACGGTATCGTTCATGTTTCTGCTAAGGACTTAGGCACAGGCAAAGAAAACAATATCACTATCACTTCTAACACAAATATGTCCAAAGAGGATATTGATAAGGCTGTTAAAGAAGCTGAGGAATATGCAGCTGAGGATAAAAAACGCCGTGAGGCTGTTGATATCCGCAACAATGCTGACCAGATGATTTATCAGACCGAGAAAACCTTAAATGAGCTTGGCGATAAGTTGGCAGAGGACGAGAAGAGCAAGATTGAAACCGCTAAAGAAGCTCTTAAAGAAGCTCTCAAGGGCGAAGACATCGAGGCAATCAAGGCTAAACAGGAGGACTTGCAGAAAGAGTTGTTCGCAGTTAGCGAAAAGCTTTATAAGGCCGCTAATCCTCAGGGTGATGTTCCTCAGGGCGAAGCTCCCAACGCAGACCCCAACGTTTACGAGGCTGACTACACAGACGTTGACGACAACAACAAATAATTCCCTGTGGTAATTATTTGTTAGTGAAAAATGAAACATTATATACAAGTTTTGGCGAGCCTTAACACAATAATTCTTCATTTTTCAATATTCAATATTCATTAGAGCGGAAGTTTTCTTCCGCTCTACATAGGAGAATTTGCTTTGGCTGATAATAAAAGAGATTATTACGAAGTCCTCGGGGTTGATAAATCAGTTTCTGAGGATGAGTTAAAAAAAGCATATAGAAAAGCGGCTAAAAAATATCACCCTGATTTAAATCCGGGTGATGAAGTAGCTGAAAAGAAATTCAAAGAAGTAAACGAAGCCTATGAAGTTTTATCCGATAGTGAAAAACGTGCCCGTTACGACCAATTCGGTCATGCGGGGGTTGACCCCAACTTTGGTGCGGGTTCGGGCTTTGGCGGTTCAGGCTTTGATGGCTTTGGCGACTTTGGTGATTTAGGCGATATTTTCAGCTCCTTCTTCGGCGGCGGTTTTGGCGGCAGCTCAAGGCGTAACCCCAACGCTCCAAGAAGAGGAAACGATACTGCCGCAACAGTTAACCTCTCATTTGAAGAGGCTGCAAAAGGCTGCAAGAAAACCGTTAAGGTTACTAAAATTGAAAACTGTAAAGAGTGTGGCGGCAGCGGTGCTGAAAAAGGAAGCAGCCCTAAAACCTGTCCCGTTTGCCACGGCTCAGGTCAGGTTTCTGCCGCTCAGCGTACTCCTTTCGGTGTTATCCAGACTCAAAAGGTCTGCGACCACTGTCATGGAAGCGGTAAAATAATTGATAAGCCTTGCAGAACTTGTGCCGGAAAAGGCAGAATAAGACATACCGTTGAGCAGTCGGTCGATATCCCCGCAGGCATTGATGACGGTCAGGTTATAAACCTTAGAGGCGGCGGTGATGCAGGAGTTAACGGCGGTCCTTCAGGAGACCTCAGAATTAACGTTAATGTTCGCCCTCATCCCATTTTCGAAAGAGATGGCTACGATGTTTACTGCGAAATACCCATAACCTTTACTCAAGCCGCTTTGGGTGATGAAATTACTGTTCCAACACTTGACGGAAAGGTTAAGTTCACAATTCACGAAGGCACTCAGCCAGGTGATGAATTTAAGCTCAGAGGCAAGGGTATCCAAAGACTTAATTACAGCGGAAAAGGCGACCAATATGTTAAAATAACGG
Organism: Acutalibacteraceae bacterium; assembly: GCA_045543715.1. Lineage (GTDB taxonomy): Bacteria > Bacillota > Clostridia > Oscillospirales > Acutalibacteraceae > UBA737. The sequence continues at coordinate 4,695 of JAZPXP010000149.1, read as the reverse complement.
TTGAAGTTCCAAAGGATTTATCAAAATCTCAAAAAGAAAAGCTTAAAGAATTTGATAAGGCAACCGATGATAAAAACTATAAGAAAAGAAAAAGCTTTATGGACAAAGTCAAAGACTTTTTTGATTAAAAAAACCATCTGCTTCTGCAGATGGTTTTAATTTTATAAAAATTCTCTGATATCTATTGCTAATTTTTCTTCAAGATTTATAAGGCGTTTGGTTATATCCTTTGAAACCTCATCCGCCGCTTCATACTGATTAAGGTATTTATTAAGAGATTTAACTCCCATATTGCAGCCATCAGTAATAAGGTCGGCAATAGTTTTGTCCGATTCGTTCATTGTCAGCATAACATTGGTTTTAACCCAACTCATACCCTTTGCAATAGGATTAGGGTTTTTGCCCTCGTCCTCATATTTTTGAAGCAACTTTTTAATTTCAATCTCGAGCTTATCGTGTTCATTTTTACAGTCTTTCAAAAGTCTTTCAAAATCCTTTGAATGAACATACTCCAAAACCTCATTTATTGAGGAAACGCCCATCTTTATTCCCGCATCGCATTCACGAAGCAGTTTTATGGTATCTTGTTCTATCATAGCGAATTTCCTTTCTCTTTTTAAAACAAGTATACCCTTTTATGAAGGTTTTATTAATAATACCTTGAACTTTTAACAATATTATCTATTTCCTCTTCAAGCTGCTTGTAATCCATTCTCGGAATAAGGTAGGTATGTTTGCCGTCAGGTCTTGTTTCAAAGGTTGTAACACCCTCATCGTCCACAGAAATTTTACCTTTAGCATGAGTATACCAATACTCAGAATCGGGGCGAATTGCATAAAGAACTGCCGTTAAATCCCAACTCTCTCTTCCCTTTTCCTTTGCCCAAGGATAAACACTGTAAGTTAGGCCAACAGGATTTTGAGTTCTTTTATAAGCATCCTTTAATGTTCGGCAGTAATTACCTATTTCCACACTGGAAAAAACAAGTTCACCGCACCATTCATCACAAACAGTTTGAGCCGATTTTATATCATTGATAATATTAAACTCGGCTTTTATATTTTCAATTCCGTTGATAATATCCATCGGCCAGGTTTCATAAAACCGACCGCCCATAACAACCGTTCGCTTAACCTTTTTCAAAACAAGTTCTTTTCCTGAAAGAGCCGAAAAATCATCCGGTTTGCTCATTATCAACTGTGCCAAAGAGGTTAAATATCCTATGCCAACTAAAGTAACACTGCCATCCTCAGCCTCTGACAAGGTTTTTCTTAAAACCTTCAGGCTTTCTTCTGCCCTATTTTCCTTATAGCTGTTATTAAACCTCTCAAAAACAATCTTATCGCAAGTGCAGCCGCCCTCATCAAACTGAAGCCTCTTTTCCTCTTTATTATAATTCTCGCCTACAGGCACAATCCTGTTATAATGACGGTTAATAGCATCAATACAGCCTGCTATATAAGGTGTTGAAAGGCAAGCTGTAACCGCCAAAAGCTGAGCCTCGCCTTTTTCGCATAAGGCATGGCAAAGAGCTAAAGCTCCCGCATCATCGCAATCATTACCTATATCGGTATCTATGATTATCTTTTCCATCTTAATATCCAAAATAATTTTTAGCGTTATAGTAGCAGATATCCGCTGCTATTTTTTTGAGCATTTCCATATCCTTCGGATATTCACCCTCTTCAACCCATTTTCCTAATAGATTGCAAAGAATTCTTCTGAAATACTCGTGTCTGGTATAGGAAACAAAGCTTCGGCTATCGGTTAACATTCCAACAAAGCGAGAAAGCATTCCAAGGTTTGCAAGAGCCTTCATCTGACCCTCCATACCGTCTCTCTGGTCGTTAAACCACCAACCTGAGCCAAACTGAATTTTACCCTTTATTCCTCCGCCCTGGAAGTTGCCAAGCATAGTTCCCAAAACATAGTTATCCTTTGGATTAAGGGTATAAAGAATGGTTTTCGGAAGCATATTTTTCTTATCAAGAGAATCTAAAATTTTAGAAAGTCCCTCTGCAATTTGGAAATCGTTAATTGAATCAAAGCCTGTATCAGCGCCTAATTTTTCAAACATTCTGCTATTATTGTTTCTAAGAGCACCGATATGTAACTGCCAAACCCAACCACGCTTTGCATATTCTTCGCCTAAGAATACCAACTTTTCGATAATCTCATCATCCATCTTATCAATAGCGTGGTCAGAAAGGCGGCAACCGTTCTCATGGAAATAATCCATACACTCGGTTATATCATCACCTAAATTATCAAGGTCAGGGCGGAAAGCAGGAATCACCTTAACATCAAAGTCTTTTAATTGCTTGTGATATTCAAGGGTATCGTGGGGAGCATCTGTTGTGCAGATAACCTCAACATTTGATTTCCTGATAAGTCCTTGTACTCTATATTCATCCTTTTGGAGTAAAGCATTAACCCTATCCCATATATCCTTAGCAGTCTTTGGAGAAAGCTCTTCCTCAATACCAAAATATCTTTTAAGCTCAAGATGGGTCCAATGATAAATAGGGTTGCCGATAAGATAAGGCATAGTCTCGGCAAATTTAAGCCATTTCTCAAAATCATCCTTATCGCCTGTTATATATTCCTCATCAACACCGTTGGTTCTCATCTGACGCCATTTATAATGGTCGCCACCCAAAAAGAGCTCATAAGCATTTTTAAACTTATGGTTTTCAGCAATCATTTTGGGGCTGATATGACAATGGTAATCTATAATCGGCAAATCTTTAACCGCCGCATAAATTTCCTTTGCGGTTTCGTTTTTAAGCATAAAGTTTTCATTTATAAAGCTCATAAAAATTCCCCTTAAAGTTTTTATTTCAGTATATCATATCGAAAAGATAAGTCAATAGAATTTCGTTTCCAAAATCAGCAATTTTTTGCTCTTTTAAACCTTGGCAACCAATAGTCCTTTCCATAGGTTATGGCCTCAGCCAATATGCAAACAGGAATAGCAGCAAAAGCATCCAGAATGGAATGCTGTTTTATAAATGCAGTTGAAAGACAAATAAGAATAGCAAATACGACTATAAATGCTTTAAACCATTTGCTAATTCCCTTTTCCTTAACCCAGACAGATGCAATTCCTATAGAATATGCAACATGAAGCGAGGGACAGACATTAGTGTTGGTATCAACAGTATATAAAAGACCGACTATATCGGTAAAAAAGTTATCCCTTGCAAATTCCGTTGGCCTTAAGTCCTGCATATTCGGGAATAGAATATAAATCACCATTGCCGTAACCTGAGTTACGATTATAAAAATCTGGAGTCTTTTAAAGCTATCAATATTATAAACCGCAAAGTAACCCAAAGACAAAACTATAAGCAAATACCACAGCACATAAGGAACAACAAAAAATTCGCAAAAAGGAATTATATCATCAAGTCGGCTATGAACAACATAGCATTTTTCAACTTCAATAAATCTCTCGGTTAGAAAATATAAAGCAAAATATCCAACCCAGCCGAAAAGAAACTTTAAATGGGAAAATTCAGGTGAATTTATGTTGGTTAGCCTGAACTTTCTGTAATCAACCTCTGCCTTTCTCATAATTCCCTCCTGTTTTTAGGATAATCTTTTTTCCTTATATTTCTATATGGAACAACGGTATGCTCGGGTAAAGCCTCCGCCATATTAGTGATTTCTGCCATTAAATAATCGCAGATTCTTTTTCTTTCGTCCTCTGCATTATTAGAAGCCACATATTTAATAGGCTTTCCAAAATATGCACTTTTTAACTTTGGGGCAATATACATAGGAACAAAATCAAGCTCCTCCCCCGTTTTCTTATAATAAAGCTTTGCTATATCAATAAACCTGTCTTCAAACTCGTAAACTATGTGATTATGTTTAACATCATGCTCAGGGAATATAACAACATTGTTAGCATTACTAAGCTTTCTGACGGTTTCCTTAAAGGTTTTAACTATTCGCTTATCTCTATAAACCGCGATAGTTCTGGCGTTGTTAAAAATCAGAACTGCAAGCGGGGTTATTATGTAAGCGAGCAGTTTATAGAAAGGTCTCAAAGCCTTTGGCTTTTGCGACCAAAAATCTTTATAAGCATATTTGGGAACACTTTTAAACTCCATCATCTGACCTGCGCACCAGGTATAAAAATTATCAGGCAGATAAATTTCGCAAACAATAGGACCGTTCATCTGGGTATGATTAGCAACAATTACCGAAGCCTTTTGGGGCAAATTTTCTTTTCCGTAAATCTTCGTTTTAGGATAAAAGACCTTAACAAACCATCTGCAAACTCTGAAAAAACGGTAGAAAAAACCTTTCATAAATCAATAAGACCTTCTTTAAGTGGGATATTTAAATTATAATATTTATTAGCAAATTTTTCAATATTCCAAAATATATTTTAAAAATTTGTTTACAAAAAGGACCGACAAAATTCATTTGCCAGTCCTTTTAATATCATATCTGATTATTGCAACAACGTTACTTCAAAATCTCCTCAAAAAGCGGGATAGCTTCTTTTAAAGAAGATAAAACCGCAAAACATTCCGCCTTAATTTCTTCACTAAAATAAGCAACATCAGGCACACCAATAGCCTTCATACCCGCCTTATTTGCCGCTATGATTCCAAGCGGAGAATCCTCAAAAACAAAGCAGGTTTCAGGTTTAACGCCGAGCCTTTCAGCCGCAAGCAAGA
>JAZPXP010000148.1:0-1564 GCA_045543715.1 Acutalibacteraceae bacterium | reverse complement strand
TTCGATTCTACTAATATCAACCCCTGCTTCTTTCATTTTTTCAAGCAAGAAGTCTCCGCCGTTTCCGATATATGCTCCATGAACAACCTCAGCTCCTGCCTTTGCAAGAGCAATAGACTGATTAAGCCCCTTGCCTCCTGGAAAAATTTCCATATTTGCACTTGACTTTGTCTCCCCAGCCAAAACAAAATTATCAACCGAATAAACATAGTCAATATTAAGTGAGCCAATGTTATAAATTTTCATCTTAATTCTCCTTTAGATACTTATTTAAATAGTTCAAGGTTTTCTTTTTATCAGCACTCCATAAGGGCGCTATTAAATCTTTTTGGGCGCCGTCCCCCGTTATTCTGTGAACAACTATTTCGGGCGGCAAAATGGAAATACATTCCTTTAGTATCTTAGCATATTCCTCAAGGGTTAGGCAACTGATTTTACCGTTTTTATATTCCTCCTCTAAACGAGTTCCCTTTAAAATATGCAAAAGGTGGAATTTAACTCCATCAGTACCTGAAAGAACTGCCGTTTTGGTTGTTTCAACAGCATCACTTTCTGTTTCATTTGGAAGCCCGATTATTATATGGGTTATAACCTCAATTTTTGCCTCTTTCAGCCTTTTAACAGCATCTATATAAACCTCGGTTTTATATCCTCTGTTAATATAATCGGCGGTGGCATCATTTGAAGTTTGAAGCCCTAATTCAATGGTTACAGGCTTTATCTCATTTATTTCCTTTAAAAGTTCTATTACCTCTGTTTCCAAGCAGTCAGGTCTTGTTCCTATTGATATTCCAACTATGTAATCGGGCTTAACAGCCTCAAAATATATCTTTCTGAGAGTTTCAATAGGTGCATAAGTATTAGTGAATGACTGAAGATAAGCAATATATTTTCCGCTTTTAATCTTGCTTTCAACTCTTAGCTTTGCCCTTTCTAACTGCTCGGTGATATTACTGCCCTTTTCGGCAAACTCACCGCTTCCGCCCGAACAAAAAGCACAACCGCCATGACTTATCTTCCCATCTCGGTTAGGACAAGTAAACCCACAGTCAATAGATAATTTATATACCTTATCCCCAAACTTTTCTTTGTAATAATCGTTTGCCGTTTTCAAAATATCACCACCCAAACCCATTTTACCAAAATCACCTTTAAAATGCTATATTTTTTCCTTATTTACATTCTAATTAATAGATGGTATAATTTCATAATGAGAAAAATTATAGGAGGAGTTGTTTTATGAACCAGCCAAAAGCATATCACGAATATATTGAATTTAAAAATGCAAAACTTTTCACAATTATTTGCTTACCTGATAATAACGGTAAATTTCCAACCGTTATTATGCGCTCTCCTTATGTTGATTCCGATGAATTATTAAATGAAGAGGAAATCTGCCAAAAACATTTAAAAGCAAATGAATCTTGGCTTGATAATGGCTATGCGGTTGTTTTTCAGCATTGTCGCGGCAGAGGTAAAAGCTCGGGCGACCCCACCCCCTATATCCATGAACGCGAGGATGGTTTGACTTTACAAGACTTTGTTAGAAAACAGTCTTTTTACA
>JAZPXP010000147.1:0-1512 GCA_045543715.1 Acutalibacteraceae bacterium | reverse complement strand
CGCTGTTTCAGCAGCGGCCGAGCTTCAGAGTTTGTTGCTGAGTTCCGAGGAAAAGGAAAAGAGCTTTTCTATTTCGGCATTTTTCAAAAAAGTTTTCAAGAAAAACAGAAAGGAAGATGAAGAATAATGAAATTTCCTTTTTACTTTTCTTTGAGCAAACTTTTGGATAATAAAAAATTCACCATTGCTCTTTCGGTTGTGCTGGCATTTATTTTATGGCTTTCTTTAATAGTTAATCAAAAACCGATTATGGAAAGAACGATATCAGATATATCTGTTAATGTTAACCTTGAAAACACCTTTGCTGCCGAAAATAATATGAGTATTATCGGTGATATCTCTGAGCAGAAGTTCACCGTTGTGGTAAGAGGTCCAAGTTATGCGGTGAGTCCGCTAACTGCTTCTGATTTAAACCTTTTCGCATCGGCTGCAACCGTTGATGCTCCGGGTGAATATTCCCTCGAGGTTGCCACTTCGAATACGGGAACGGAATATGAAATTTTAAGTATCTCGCCGAGAACACTTAAAATCAATTTCGACTATATGGAAACCAAGGAGTTCACAATCACTGCTTTAGCTGAGGGTGCGGTTGCCGCTGAGGGACTTATTGCCGAAACGGGTGTTGTTGGCGGAACAGAGAGCGATACCGTTACCATAACAGGTCCGAGAGCGGTTGTTAACAAGATTGAATCGGTTGTTGCAACTGCCAAGGTTAATAAAACCCTTAGCGTTAGCGAAACCTTTGATGCAGATATTGTTTTATACGATGCAGAGGGTAATGTTATAAAGCCTGAGCATTTAACGCTCAGTGCCTCAAAGGTTAAGGTTACAGTTCCGATTTCCAAAAAGAAAACAGTTCCAGTTAAGGTTGAGTTTTCAGGTCTGCCAAAAGGATTTGATGCGGATAAGCTTTCGGTTTCGGTTGATATTCCTAATGTTACTATTATCGGAACACCTGAAACCATTGATAAAACAACCTCGGTTTCTCTTTCGGCTATACCCCTTAGTTCAATTTCTAAGGATAAAAACAGTTTTGATGTTTCGCCCAAGCTTCCTGAGGGTGTTAGACTTCTTGATACTATCGACCATTTCACAGTTACGGTTAATACTGATGGATATCTTGAAAAAACACTTACTGTTACCAACTTTGAATACAAGGGACTTTCTTCAGGTCTTAAGGCAGGAGGAGCAGTAAGCATTAAAAATGTTAAGATATGCGGTCCGAGGGCTGTGGTTAATAAGATATCAGCTTCTAATCTTTACGCCATGGTTGACCTTACCGACAAGAAAGCAGGAGAGCATACCGTTGATGTTGTTATCTGCTTTAAAGAGTATGATAATGTTTGGGCAATCGGCACTTATAAAACAACCGTTAATATAAAATAAACTAAGGGCGGCTTTTTGGCCGCCCGATGCCTATATTTAGCAATTAGATTTCTCTCGCATAGGATATACGGGAGGAATTGCTATGATGGAAAAAATTTTGCTTTTAATAAGTATTGTTCCTATGGT
>JAZPXP010000146.1:0-1986 GCA_045543715.1 Acutalibacteraceae bacterium | reverse complement strand
TGCTTTCTCTCCTAAGTAAAATTGCACTTTTAACCAAAGATGGCGGCTCGTGGGTAATTATGTAATCAACCTGACAACCAGCCTCATCAAGTCTTTTAGCACCCTCTGCCATCTCGATGGGCGTTGGCTCTTCCTCTCGCCACCACTTGCCTTTTTCAAGCCTCATATCCTTATCGGTGCTTTCTCCTCCGCCAAAGGTGAAGAAGCTTTTGCCCTCGATTTCAAATATCTGACCTCGCATAAGGTGAATGAGGTTGCCCTTTATTCTATGCACCATTCCGCCGTGCCAATAGGTTGTTCGGGCTTTGTTTATGGTATCCATATTATCGTGAGTTCCGTCAATAAAAGCAGTTACAAAGCGTCTTGAAGATAAAAAATCTATAACCTGTTTTTCAGTTTTTGAGCCATCCCATATATATCCGAAATCTCCGCATACAATAAGAACATCGCCGCTTTTGAGCTTTCTGAAATTCTTATCATAGAGTCGCTCTAAATCGCCGTGCATATCGCCTGTTATATATACCATAAATATCACCTCTCAAGACAAATAACTCTTTTATTTTTAAATGTTATATGTTATTATATATATAATAACACATTATCGGAGAGATTTCTATGCTAAAAAGGATTTTTTCCATTATTTTTGCAATTTTTATAATATTTACTTGTTTTTTGTCGCCTTTAGCCGTTTCTGCCTTTGAGGTTACAGGGGTTGATATCTCTGCCAAGGCAGGTATGCTTGTATCCTTGGATACAGATGAAATGCTATATGAAAACAACATTGATAAAAAGGTTTATCCTGCCTCAATTACCAAGATTATGACAGGTATCTTAATTCTCGAAAACGAGAAATATAACCCCCAAGCCAAGATTGCTATGACCAAAGAAGTTCTTGATATGATTTTAGGAACGGGAAGCTCGGTTTCCCTGATGGTTGAGGGGGAAAAAATGACCGAAGAAGACCTTTTATATATGGTTCTTATGTCCTCATACGGCGACTCAACCCTGCTTGCTGCTATCCACTATGGCGGAAGTGTTGAAAACTTTGTTGCTATGATGAATTCAAAGGCTAAAGAATTAGGGCTTACGGGCACTCATTACGGTAACCCGATAGGTCTTCACGATGAGGAAACCTATACAACCGTTCGTGATATCTGTACTTTAACAAAATACGCCCTTAAAAACGAAACCTTTAAAACAGTTTGCGAAACAAGCCGCCATAACGTTACAACAAGCCGTGGCTCCCGCACCCTTTCGACCACAAATCTCTTGCAAGATAAAAATACCAATTATTTTTATCAGTATGCAAAGGGTGTTAAAACGGGATTTACCGACCAAGCGGGTTACTGCCTTGTAAGTACCGCTTCATACAATGGATATAATTATATGTGTATCCTTATGAACTGCGATAAATCGACCAAGAGATTCACCGAAAGTGCTAACCTCTATCGCTGGGCATTCAATAATTTCTCATATAAGGAAATCGCAAAATCGGACGAGCCCGTTTGCGAAATGCCTGTAAATTTATCAATGGATACCGATTTCGTTCCCTTATATTTTAAAGAGCCCTTCGTTTCGGTGCTTCCGAACGAGGCAGATAATTCAACCATTGTTGTTGAAACCCACCTCAAATCCGAAAGCTATGATGCTCCGATTAAAAAGGGAGAGGTTTTAGGATACGCCGAGGTAATCTATGCCGAAAAGGTTATCGGCAAGGTTGACCTTGTTGCAGGGAATGATGTTAATCCAAGCGGCATTTTGGTTGTTGCCAATTATATTAAAAACTTCTTTACTTCTTCCTTTATGAAGGTGCTTTTAATAGCCGTTGTTATCGGAATCGTGATATTTATCGCGCTTTGTATAAACTTAAATTTAGCAAGGCTTAAAAAACGCCGAGTTCGTTATATTCCTTATAAAGATGAGCCAAAAAATAATCATAAAAAATAAAAAAATGCTATGTTTCACTTTGTGAAGCATAGCATTTTT
>JAZPXP010000145.1:0-3433 GCA_045543715.1 Acutalibacteraceae bacterium | reverse complement strand
CGGAACGGTTGCAATATCTAAAGCGAAAAATATAATTGCCGCAACAAGCCAGACTAAAACCATACTGATTCCTGTTATAAATCCGTGGTTTCTGATTCTTCTTAAAATTGCAGTTTTGGTTTCTGATAAGCCTTTATGTTCAGCCTCAACAAGATAGTCAAGGGTAACGCCGAAAAGGTCGGCAATATCCTTTAAAACTGCAATATCAGGGAGGGACTCTCCCCTTTCCCATTTAGAAACCGATTTGTCGGAATAGTTGAGTTTTTCAGCCAGTTCAATCTGGGTAAGACCGCTTTGTCTTCTCAAGGTGGTTATATTTTTAGCAATAATAACTTTAATATCTTCCAAATCTACCAACTCTTCTTAAGATTATCTAAAATCAATATGCCTTTCCCCAATAGAGCATATGCTTTGCCTCTTTGCCGCAGCAAACACACTTGCCAGAAATCTCTTCCTGCTCAAAAGGAATACAGCGGGAGGTTACTCCCACCTCTTCCTTAAGCTTATCCTCGCAAGCCCTATCCCCACACCACATTGCACGAATAAATCCGGGCTTGTTATCTGCGATATCTTTCATTTCTTCAAGATTTTTCGCATCATAGGTCATAACTTTTCTGCGTTCAAGTGCCTTTTCATAAAGACCGTTATGAACAGCCTTCAAAAGCTCAGGAATTTTGCTTTCAAGCTCATCAAGGGAAACGATTATTTTCTCACCGTTATCACGGCGAACAATAACACAGCAGTTATTCTCAATATCACGGGGACCAAGCTCAATACGGAGCGGAACGCCCTTCATTTCATACTCTGCGAATTTCCAACCTGGAGACTGCTCGCTGTCATCAAGCTTAATTCTGCAAACATTTTTAAGTCTTTCATAAAGCTCGTTTGCCTTTTCAAGAACTCCCTCTTTATGAGTTGCAATAGGAACAATAACAGTCTGAATAGGTGCAATAGCGGGAGGAAGAACCAAACCGCTGTCATCTCCGTGTGTCATAATAACTGCGCCGATAAGACGGGTTGTTGTGCCCCAAGAGGTCTGGAAAGGATTAACGGGGTTATTGTTTTTATCGGTATACTGAATATCAAAAGCCTTTGCAAAACCATCGCCGAAATAATGAGATGTTCCGCTCTGCAGAGCCTTGCCGTCATGCATTAAGGCTTCGATTGTATATGTAGCCTCGGCACCTGCAAAACGCTCTTTTTCGGTCTTTATGCCTTTTACTACCGGCATTGCAAGAACATTCTCTGCAAACTCAGCATAAATATTAAGCATCTGAATTGTTTCGGCCTTAGCTTCCTCGGCAGTTGCATGGAGAGTATGCCCCTCCTGCCATAAAAATTCACGGGAACGAAGGAAAGGACGGGTTGTCTTCTCCCAACGAACAACATTGCACCACTGATTATAAAGCTTCGGCAAATCGCGGTAAGAATGAACGATATTTTTAAAATGGTCGCAGAAAAGGGTTTCGGAGGTTGGGCGAACGCACATTCTCTCCTCTAACTTTTCTTCACCGCCGTGTGTTACCCACGCAACCTCAGGAGCAAAGCCTTCAACATGGTCCTTTTCCTTTTGAAGCAAGCTCTCAGGAATAAACAGGGGCATATAAACATTCTCATGACCCGTCTCTTTAAAACGCGCATCCATCTGACGCTGTATATTCTCCCAAATCGCATAACCGTAAGGTCTGATAATCATACATCCCTTAACCGATGCATAGTCAACAAGCTCTGCTTTAATGCAAACATCGGTATACCATTTGGCGAAATCGTCCTCCATAGAGGTAATAGATTTAACAAGCTTTTCTTTAGCCATAGCGAAGAGTGTTATTCAACACTCCTACCCACCTTCCGTATATTACATAGTTATATTTATTATAAATTAAAATATATAAATTTGCAAGATTTTTTAAAGAATGGAATAAACTTTTAAAAAAAACATAAAAATATATTGACAAAACCTTAAAATACACATATTATTTGAATATACCCAAGTACACAGGAGGATTTATATGATATTCGAAAAAATTAAAAATCTTTTGGCAGAACAGCTTGATGCCGATGAAAATGATATGACTATGGATACCGATATCGCCAAAGATTTAGGAGCAGACAGTTTAGATGTTGTTGAGCTTCTTATGGCTATCGAAGATGAATTCGATATTGAAATTCCCGATGAGGAAATCGAGAATATCAAAACCATCGGCGACCTTGTTGAATATATCCAGAGCAATATAGATTAAAAATCAAAAGAGAGGTTTTAAACCTCTCTTTTTTATATCTTCTCAAAAATCAAAGAAACTGCAATTCCAATAACTGCCGATATAATAATCAACTGAATTGAAGAAAGCTTTTTGCCTTTAAGCTTTTTAACAAAAAAGTAAACTGCAGTTAAAACAGCAAAAATTATAACCGATATAAAGTTAAAGCTAAAGCTTTGGAGCGAAACATAGCCTAAAGATTTTATAAGGAGTATAAAGCCTGTTGAAATAATAAGGGCAGAAACCACCGGCTTTGTTCCCTTTATAAAACCCTTGAAATATTTATTATCGGTGAAATTTCTGATAATCGAAGCTATTAAAAGAATTATCAGGAACGAGGGAAGAACAACACCCAAAGTTGCAACTATACTTCCGAACAAATCGCCCTTCAAAGAGCCGATATATGTTGCCATATTTATAGCAACAGGACCAGGGGTGGACTCGCAAACGCCGATAAAATCATAAAACTCGGGCTCAGTAAGCCAATTATATTTTAAAACGATTTCTTTAATCAGCGGTATCATAGCATAACCGCCGCCAAAGGTGAAAAGTCCAACCTTAAAAAATTCTAAAAACAAGGTTATATAAATCATTTGCTCTTATCCCCCTTTATAAAGGATAAGGAGTAACAAATAATCCCTATTATTCCGCCTGCTATTATAAAGAAAACAGAACTGAAGTTTATGCCAAATAGTTCAAATGCTATCATAGAAGATAAAACGCATAAGAAAACTATCATCGGAACTGCCCTTTTCTCAACCTTAGAAAGCATTCCGAAGCCCGCCTTTAATATAAGGAACGCAACGGCACACTTTATGCCGACAAAAGCATAAGCTACATATTTATTTTTCATAAACTCATCCAAGAAAAGAGAGATTATAAAAATAATAATCATTGAGGGCAAAACTGTTCCAAGGGTTGCAAAAACAGAGCCCAAAAATCCCTTTCTCTTATAACCTACGAATGTTGCCATATTTATAGCGATAGGTCCGGGAGTTGCTTCGGCTATTGCTATAATTTCGGTAAGCTCATCATCTGTAAGCCATCCGTTTTTCTCAACAACATTTTCCCTTATCTGAGCCAACATTGCATAGCCGCCGCCAAAGGTGAAAAGACCTATTTTAAAAAAGGTCCAGAATAACTTGAATAACATTTTATCCCTCACAAATTTCCTT
>JAZPXP010000144.1:0-24599 GCA_045543715.1 Acutalibacteraceae bacterium | reverse complement strand
AACTGCATAATCCCCTCCGAAATCGGACTTTATTGCGGAGTTGACCCCGATGCTATAAACATTGAACTTGAAGCTTCTGTTTATACTTCAACTGCTCCAGGTTCAGGCGATGCAAACGATATTCAGTACAGACTTGACCTTTCAACTGCTGAAGATGCAGACATTGTTGAAGCAGGCTTGATTTCAGGCTTTAAGGTTAATATCGATGCTGATACTGCTTTTGCAGGCGACTATGCAGAGTATCTTAAGACTACTGCAAACGGCTCTGTAATTTCTAAAACAACCATTCCTGAGGAATTACATTCTTCAAGTGAAGTTTATTTCCATCATACAAACTCCGGTACACATAATGGTGTTGATTACTCAGCTTACAGAATCTGCACTATCGGTTATGTAATCGTTGAGGATGCAAACGGCAGACAGACTACCTATTGGACAAATGTTATAGATAAGTCTTCTATGATGATTTCTCGTAATCAGGCTAAGGCGATGAAAGAAGCCGGTTATGTAATCGAGGGCTATGAGTCCTATGCATTTGATACTGACGGTACACTTGATATTGCTGTTGTTAGAGGCTATGTTGAGGCGGTGTCTGAAATTTTACAGAGAACATATACTGTTTCGATGGATAATGAGCTTATGAACGTTCAGGGTCGTGCTTACCAGCTAAAGAACGGTATCGCAACCGACTTTGCTGCAGGCGGCGTTGAGTTCAAGGCTGACTGTCAGGGTACAGTTACCGTTAAGGTTAAGGTAAGACTTACTTCCATTAGCGGCGACAATGACCCACCAAAATTTGCTTTCACAGTTGATGGCGGTATTGACAGATACTATGAATGCCAGAATGTTGTTGGCGTTAAGGAATATGATATCGTTATAGCTGAAGGTCTTACTCGCGGTGTTCACGAGTTTGGTATCTATAAGTATAACGGCTTCAGTGCTGATATTGTATCTATTACTGTTGGTGGTAAGCTAGTTGAGAATGATTATGCAGACCGTCCTGAAATACACTTCTATGGCGATTCTATCACTCACGGACATTATTCAGTTATAACCGTTAATGATGGTGTTAACCCTGTTCTTTATGATTGGACCGGTGTTTATGACCCGATTAACAACCCTGATGCAATTCTTAGAGTTATGATAGCTATTAAGGATGGTAGCGGAAATGTTGTTTATGAGAACAGAATGGCTTACTATAATCCGAATAATTCCTCTAACCACATATTCTATCTTGAGGACGGTACTCAGGTAACCTACGCTAAGAACAGCTACTCTGCATACCATAGATTCTATGGTTACAATACTGCAACAGGTGAATCTGACCGCCTTATGAGAGAGGTTGTTTACGGAACCGGCGTTCATTACACAACTACAGGACGCAATAACTATGCTTCGCTTCTTGCAAGAAATATGAATGCTAACTATGATATTTATGCTATTTCAGGCAGTAACTATCAGGGTATGACTAACAACTACTATGTTGATACACGTAACGGCGGCACTTATACTCCTACTCCTGCTGATGTTGTTGTTGTTTCTCAGGCTCAGAACAGTATGTATAAAGAGGGCAACGATTACGCAGGCTATATGAAGCAAACCGTTGAGAATATTCGCAAGGTATCTCCCGATGCTGCGATTATCTTCACTTATGGCTTCCATGTATATGACGGTTTAGGAACTTATAAGAATGCTCCTACAGGCGAAATGTACAGTGCTTCTGAGCATAATGCAGGTATTGTTAAGACTGTTAATGAAATTCGTCAGACTGACGATAATGTTTATGTATTCAAGATGAGCGTTGCAAGAGACGGTGGTGTTCTTAACCATCCTTCTATTGCAAATATGCATACTATGGCTGCTGAGCTTGAGTCATTCATTACCGAAAACAATCTTATAAAATAAGAACCGAAAAATCCTCCCGAAAGGGAGGATTTTTTAATGTTTTTCTCTATATTCCGTAGGGCTTATTCCACAATACTTCTTGAATAACTTTGAAAAATATCGAATATCTAAAATACCGCAGTATTGGGCAACCGTTTGAATTTGAAGTGATGTTCTTCTGAGAAGTTTTTTTGCCATCTCAATTCTTTTGAGATTTATATATTCGGTAATATTCTTGCCTGTTTCTTGTTTGAAAAGGGAACTTAAATAGCTTGCATTTATACTATGAGCTTTTGCAAGATTGCTAAGAGTAAGATTTGAACTTAAGTCAAGCTCAATATGAGTAACTATTTTCTGAATAGTTGGTGAATAATTCTTTATGGAATTTTTGCGAACTAAATTGCAATAAGAACGGAACATATCTCCCATAAGATTTTTAACCGCCGAAACTGAGGAGAGGAGTTCAATTTTTGCTGCATAATCGGAAGAAATCTTATCAAGATGAATAGGGTGAACTCCACCTTTTTGAGCCGATTTTCGCAGTAGGGTGTTCATAATGATGCAGTAGTTTTTAAGGTTTCTAACAGGGTCTGAAAGCCGTTTTTCAAAAGCATCAAAGGTGAATCCTGAAATGAATAAATCGATTTTATGAGCCTGACCGTTTTCAACCGCTTGCATTATCTCATTCTCATAATCATATCTTTCTTCCATCATTTTTATATTCCAAGCGGCGTTTTCATCGGGAATTTCGATTTTTTCCATATATTCCAGTGAAGGATATTCCTCAGGCAACAATTCACTCACAGTATAATTATCAAACCATATTGATTCTGCAAAGGTATCAAGAAGGGCGAAAATATGGCTTTCAGGAGGCAAAACGGGGAGACTCTTATAATAGTTTTCAAGCTCAGAGAAGCTTTGCGGGGAGAGTCTTATTTCTTCAGCAATTTTAAAGATTTCGTTTTGATTTATTACTTCGGTAAGATAGGGACCAATTATTAAAATCTGTTTTTCTGTGGTGCTTGGAAGTCTGAAAAGAATAAAGGAGCAAAAGAAATTATCTTTATATCTATAAATGGTATTTTCCTCTAAATTCGGGAGCAGCTGCGATAGTTTTTCGAAAAACTTATTTGTTGTGAAAAGATTTAGAAAAAGGCTTGAGTCGTTATTTATAATTTCATTTTCTGTAAATATATTCGTTTTTAAATGACATTTTTTGAAGGTTTCTGTAAGAAGTCTCAATTCTGCTCTGTAAAACATATTCCACCTCTTTCCATTTTTGAGCAAAAAATATAAACTTTATTATCATTATAGATTAGTTTTTTGAAATTTTCAACAAAAAATTTTCTTAATTTCCAAAAATAATACAAAAATACCTAAAAATATTCCTAACGATAATTTTTATAAACTATTATAATATAAGTGGCGTTTTAAAATAAAAATTAGGGGGATTGTTTTTCAATGAAAAAGCAAGTCAAATTAGACGCAAACGGCTATCGCAAATTTGGCATGCGCGATAAGCTTGCATATGCTGCAGGCGACCTCGGATGCAATATGAGCTTTGCCCTTAAAGGCACGGTTCAAACTTTCTGGTTAGTATATATGATGATGGAAACCGGATTGTTGTCTTTGTTATTATTAGTGGTTCAAATTTGGGATGCTATTAATGACCCGCTTATTGGTTCAATGATTGATGCTGACCGTAGAAAATATAAAATGGGTAAATTTAAGACTTATATTTTTATAGGTGCTTGCGGTTTGCTCGTTGGCGGTGCAGCTGTTTTCCTTCCTTTTCCTAATGCAAGTACTGTTGTAAAAGCAATATTGTTTATTTTGGGATACATAATTTGGGATGCTTTTTATACTATTGCCAATGTCCCATATGGCTCAATGCTTTCTTTAGTAACTGAGGATAATGCGGAACGCGCTCAACTTTCCACCTGGCGTTCTATCGGTTCTATGATTGGTAATATGCTTCCAATGGTTCTTCTTCCAATGTTTATTTGGCAAAAGGTAACATATGATGGAACTACCGACTTCCTTAATAAAATTGTTATTCCTGAGGGATTCACAAAAGAGCAGTTTTTAGTTAATCCAAACACTAAGTTGCCTTATGAAATTGGCGATAAGATTCTTAGCCCCGAAACTGGAAAACAGGTTGAAATTCTTCTTGGTAACCGCGTTTTCTATGTTGCTTTAATTATGGGAATTTTTGGATTTTTAGCATTTATGTTTATGATAAAGAATATCACCGTTCGTGTTGATGAAAATTCCATTAAAACAAACGAGGGCGGCGATAAGGTAAATATCATTAAATCTTTTGGTAAATTTATGAAAAACCGTCCTGCAGTTGGTTGCACTTTAGCTGCTATGGGTATGTTCCTTGGTATGAATGCAGCTTCAACGGCGAATACTATTATGTTTGCTACATATTTTGAAATGGCTTCTATGTCTGGCCTTGTTCAAATGATAGGTTTCTTACCTATGTTCTTGTTTATGCCCTTTATAAAGAAAATTGTTAATAAATTCGGCAAAAAAGAGGCTTCTGTTGCTGGAACAATCGTTTCCTTAATCGGCGGCGCATTTATGCTTATATTCCCGATATTTGAAAATAAGATGATTTCGCTTGTGCTTTATCTTGGGGGACTCGTTATTTATGGAATTGGTATGGGTATTTATACCTGTGTATCATGGGCGATGATGGGTGATGCTATTGATTATAATGAATGGAAGTATAATACACGCGAAGAGGGCACAGTTTACGCATTACATTCTTTCTTTAGAAAGCTTGCTCAAGGTATAGGACCTTCTCTGGTGCTTTTAATTATGGGCATTTTGGGCTATGAGGCTAAACTTGGAACTATAGGACAGTCTATTCAAACCTCTCATAATATGTGTTGGTTAGTTGCCGGTCTTTATCTCTTTAGCGCTGTTATGCAGTTTATAGGTCTTGCTGTTATCTATAATCTTGATAAGAAAACAGTAAGTATTATGAATGAAGAATTAGCTGAACGCCGCGCTGGTGTTGCAAAATCTGTAACCGAATAATTAAAGCCGTATCACCCTGTCGGTTTCCGCAGGGTGATATTCAACCTAGAATATACAAAATTTCTAATTTTTTATAGTATTTTATCGGAGGTTCAATATGAGAAATATTATAAATTTCAATGCTAAGTGGGCTTTTTCAAAGCTCGCAACCGAAATCCCTACTGCTATTGATAAAAAATGGGATTTTGTTAATTTGCCGCATTCCTGGAACGCTATTGACGGTCAGGATGGAGACAATGATTATTTCAGAGGCACAGCTTACTACGCTAAATCCTTTATGAAGACTGATTTACCCGAGAGTGAGTGTTATTATATCGAAATTAAGGGTGCAAACTCTTCTGCAGACCTTTATTTAAACGGCGAAAAGTTAGCTCATCACGATGGCGGTTATTCCACCTGGAGAGTTGATTTAACAGAAAAATTAAGCATCAATAATATGCTTGTTATCGCTGTTGATAATGCCGCTAATGAAACTGTTTATCCCCAGATGGCAGACTTTACCTTCTATGGCGGTATTTACCGTGATGTTAATATTATCTGTGTTAATAACTCTCATTTTGACCTTGATTATTATGGAGGCCCTGGCATTAGAGTTACTCCCGAAATTGATGGAGACAATGCAAAGGTTGAGGTTGAGGTTTATCTTACCAATTCCAAAATCGGTCAGAGTGTTCGTTATACAATTCTTGACAAAGAGGGAAATGTTGTAGCTTCAACTGAAGCAGATGACACCAAGGTTTGCCTTGATATTGAAAATGTTCATCTATGGAACGGCAAGAAAGACCCCTATTTATATACAGCTAAGGCAGAGCTTATCGAGGATGGCGTTGTTCTTGATAATATTTCCGCCCGTTTCGGTTGCCGTACCTTTGAGATTGACCCTGAGCGTGGTTTTATCCTTAACGGCGAAGAATATACACTCAGAGGCGTTTCTCGCCATCAGGACAGATGGGGACTGGGTAACGCCTTACTTCCCGAGCATCACGAAGAGGATATCGAGCTTATTTGCGAAATGGGAGCTACAACCATTCGTTTGGCTCACTATCAGCACGACCAGTATTTCTATGACCTATGTGATGAAAAGGGTCTTGTTATCTGGGCTGAAATCCCTTATATTTCAAAGCATATGCCAACCGGTAGAGAGAACACCATTTCTCAGATGAAGGAGCTTATCATACAAAACTATAACCATCCTTCAATTGTTGTTTGGGGACTTTCTAATGAAATCGGTATAGGCGGCAGCGATGAAGATTTGCTTGAAAACCACCGTATACTTAACGATATGTGTCATGAAATGGATAAAACCAGACTCACAACTATCGCTGCAGTTTCAATGTGCAAGATAGATGACCCATATCTACAGATTCCTGATGTTGTTTCATACAACCATTACTTCGGTTGGTATGGCGGCGAGACCGATATGAACGGTCCTTGGTTCGATAACTTCCATAAAACACATCCAAATATCCCGATAGGCTGCAGTGAGTATGGCTGTGAGGCTCTTAACTGGCATACCTCTAACCCGATGCAAGGCGATTATACTGAGGAATATCAGGCATATTATCACGAAGAGCTTATTAAGCAGTTATTCTCAAGAAAATATATGTGGGCAACCCATGTTTGGAATATGTTTGATTTCGGTGCTGATGCCCGTAACGAAGGCGGCGAAAACGGTCAGAACCATAAGGGACTTGTAACCTTTGACCGTAAGTATAAGAAGGATTCCTTCTATGCTTATAAGGCTTGGCTTTCGGATGAGAAGTTTGTTCATATCTGCGGCAAGCGTTATGTTGACCGTGTTGAAGATGTAACTAAGGTTACTGTTTATTCGAATCTTCCTGAGGTTGAGCTTTTTGCAAACGGCGTAAGCCTTGGCAAAATTTCGGCTGAAGACCATTTCTTCTATTTCAATGTTCCTAATAAGGATACAACCGAACTCGTTGCAGTTGCAGGCGAATATAAGGATACAAGTGTTATCCGCAAGGTTGAAACCTTTAATGAGGAATACAGACTCAGAGAAAAGGGTGCTATTCTTAACTGGTTTGATATTGATGCTCCTGAAGGCTATCTCTCACTTAACGATAAGATGAGTGATGTTATTTCTACCATTCAGGGTAAAATGCTCTTTATGGGCCTTGTTGGCAAGCTTATGGGCGGCAAGGGCAAAGGTAAGGATGGCAAGGTTGAAGCTATGGGCTTTGAGGTTGGACCTGAGATGATGAGTATGATGGGCGGATTTACCGTTCTGAGACTTTTCACCCTTATGGGCGGTATGATGGATGTTAAGTTCACGAAGGAAGAACTCCTTGCTCTTAATGCTAAACTTAATAAAATTAAAAGACCTAAGAAAAAATAAAAGTTAAAAATCCTCCCTAAAGGGAGGATTTTTTATGCGAATTTGTTATCTATATAGAGCTTTATATCGGCGTTATATTTGAGATTTATATCAACTTCAGGGTTATGGGTTAAGAGGTTAACTGTGTTTGAAGAGGGAATGGGAAGAAAAGTGCCATCTGCGTTTGCAGAATAATTGGTGCCGTTGAAGGGCTCATAGTCGTAGTCCTCTGTACCGTAGGAAACCTGAATATCGCTAATGGTTTTATCAACCTCGAAAACCATACCAAAATTCCAATAAGCTACATTTTCAGGTATAGAAACAACGGTATTATTCTTGATATTTGATATCCATGCCTTATAGTAACTGTTATATTTGAAGTTTTCAATATTTATTTCGCTTGAGGTCAGAACAGTCCCGTTTCTATCATAGAGCTTACATAAAAATGATATATCGGTTGAAGAAACACCTTTTAAACGGTATTTACCGCTTGGAATTTTGTTTCTGTTTAATGCATAAGAAATGGAACTGTCTTTTGTTTTCGTGCCAACAAGTCCGTCTTCAGTTATAGAGAGGGTGAAAAACTCGACCAGATAATCTGAAACGTTTCCTAAATCGAAGATGTTTCTTCCGCATTTAACAAGTGAAATATCAGAAAAATCTGTTATGGTATCGCTTGAAAGGACGACCTCCATATTATGTTCAATAGGGGAAATATCCTTAAGTGAAATGATTTTTCCTGTAAGCTCATTATTTATAACATTTAGATATTGCATTTCTTTTTCTAAAATGGTATTAGCAGCCGCTTCTGCTTTTTCAGCAGCAGCTTCGGCTAAGATTCGATTAGAATTTACGCTATCGGCAAGTGCGATGAATTCCGGTGTTACAGCACCTGCAACACCCTGAGGGCCCTGAGGGCCAATTTCACCTCTGTCTCCTTTATCACCTTTATCACCTTTATCACCTTTATCTCCCTTTACTCCTTTTTCGCCCTTATCGCCCTTATCACCCTTGAAAAGTCCGTTGTCGGCATCTTGTCTTACAGAAAAAGCAATCTGTTTTGTTTCCTCTAAAATTAAAACTAATTGCTCATATTGGGAGTGGGTGTATTCCTCTGGTGCATCTGCTTCTAAATCACCGCTTTCATAAACCTTGATTTTTGAGGGAACTGTTGTTATAACCTTTTCACTTCCTATTCCGTTTATGGAAACAGAAAAAAATGGTGGTTTTATAACCTCAAAGGGAACAAGACAGGTGTTATCACCCAAATACAGCTCATTTCCTTCCTCTAAAATAACCGCTCTTTTTTCACCGTTTTCAAAGACAGCGGTTTTAACTGTGTTTTCCCAAGTGCTATCAAGTATGAATTTGATTTTAAGGTAATTCACACTATCCGAGGCTACTGTTTCGGCATCAAGCCTGATTTTTTGATTTAATACTTCTGCTTTAATCATAATAACATTCCTTTAAATTTGTTCGGGTAGGGTGAAGCAAATAATCTGAATTCGCCTCAAAGTGGGTTATTTTAGTGCTTTTTAAAACGAAATACAGGTTATTTGCTTTACCCTATGCCGTGCTTTTATATTAAATGTAAACAAAACCGACATTCACCGACATTTTATGGTTTACTTTTTTTGAATTTTAGTGTAGAATAATTTGTTGGAAAGGCAGGTGGGAATTTGAAAAGAATAGTTATTATTGGCGGCGGTGCCGCAGGTATGATGGCGGCAATAAAGGCGGCTCAAAAATATAATTCTGATGCCAAGATTACCGTTATTGAAAAAAACGAGAAAATACTTCGCAAGGTTATGATAACGGGTAAGGGAAGATGTAATCTTACCAATAATTGTGATAATGACACCTTGTTTTCAAATATCCCGAGAAACCCGAGATTTTTATATTCTGCCTTTTCAAAATTTGCTCCAAAAGATACTATGAGCTTTTTCGAAGAGGCGGGAGTTCCTCTTAAAACCGAGAGGGGCAACAGAGTTTTTCCCGTATCGGACAAGGCTGTTGATATAGTTGATGCTATGTTCAGTCTTGCCAAAAAGCTTAAAATCAATATAGTTAACGCTATTGCAAAGGAAATTTTAACTGAAGACAGTTCGGTTTCGGGAGTTTTGCTCGAAAACGGAGAAATTATAGGTTCCGATAGTGTGCTTATAGCAACAGGCGGAGCCTCTTATTCGCTTACAGGCTCAACGGGGGACGGATATACATTAGCCGAAAAGCTCGGACACACTGTTAAAGAAATTTCCCCCTCCTTAATTCCGCTTGAATGCCATGAAGGTTTTTGTTCGCATCTTTCGGGGCTTTCGCTTAAGAATGTTACACTTTCGGTTTTTGAAAATGATAAGAAAAAGCCTGTTTTTAAAGAAATGGGAGAGATGCTATTTACCCATTTTGGAATTTCGGGTCCGCTTGTTTTATCGGCGTCGGCTTATATAAATAATTTAGGGGATAAGAAATATAAGGCATATATTGATTTAAAACCCGCTTTATCCTCTGAACAGCTTGACGACCGCATTTTAAGAGACTTTGAAGAGAATAAAAACAAGGATTTTTCAAATTCTCTTGATAAGCTTCTTCCAAAAAGTTTAATCCCCGTTATAGTTTCTTTATCGGGAATTAAGGCAGATACAAAGGTGAATTCTATCGATAAAGAAAGCCGAAAAAGGCTTGTTGGTATTTTAAAGGCTTTTCCGCTAAGTATTACCCGTACGAGACCTATCGAAGAGGCGATAATTACTAGGGGCGGAATTTCGGTTAAGGAAATCAACCCTGCAACAATGGAGTCCAAAATAATAAACGGACTTTTCTTTGCAGGCGAGGTTATCGATGTTGACGCACTTACAGGCGGATTTAATCTGCAGATTGCTTTCTCAACGGGAGCGGTTGCAGGAGAAAACTTATAAAGGAGAAAAAATATGATTTCTGTTGCTATTGATGGACCTGCAGGTGCAGGCAAAAGTTCACTTTCAAGACTTGCGGCTAAAAGTCTTGGTTTTATTTATGTTGATACGGGTGCACTCTACAGAGCGGTGGGGCTTAAATTCTCACTTTCGGGAGCGGATACCACACTTAACTGCGATATAGATAAAATTTTAGCTGAAACTTCAGTTGATATTCGTTTTGTTGATGGAGAGCAGAGAGTTTTTCTTGATGGAGAGGATGTTTCTGATAAAATCAGAACTCCCGAGGCTTCAATGATGGCTTCTGCAGTTTCGGCAAAGCCTGAGGTCAGGGCTTTTTTACTCGAAATGCAAAGAAAATTAGCCAGAGAAAACAATGTTTTAATGGATGGTAGAGACATCGGCACTGTTGTTTTGCCTGATGCTACTGTTAAAATTTATCTTACCGCTTCGGCAAAGGCAAGAGCCGAAAGAAGATATAAGGAACTAATTGAAAAGGGTCAAGAGGTTACATTCCAAGAAGTATATGACGATATGGTTCAGCGTGATTTTAACGATATGAACCGTGCAACTGCTCCCTTAAAGCAGGCAGAGGATGCAGTTCTTGCCGATACTACCGAATGTAATTTTGAGGAATCCTTAGAGCTTATTTTAAAAATCGTTAAGGAAGGGCTTGAAAAGTAATTGAAGATTACCTTAGCTAAAACTGCAGGCTTTTGTTTTGGCGTTAACCGAGCAGTTAATATGGTTTACGAGTTGCTCGAAAAGAACGAAAAGGTTTGCACCTTAGGACCGATAATTCATAATCCTCAGTTAGTTGAAGAGTTATCCGAAAAGGGAGTTAGAATTGTTGAGGGTCCCGAAGAGGTCAAAAAAGGGGAAACCCTTGTTATTCGTTCGCACGGAGTTACAAAAGAGGTTTATGATAGGGCGGAAAAACTCGAAATTAAAATTGCAGACGCAACCTGTCCTTTTGTTAAGAAAATTCATAATATAGTCGCCGAAAAAAGCCGTGATGGATATATAACAATTATTGCAGGTGATGCCTCGCATCAAGAGGTTAAAGGTATCATCGGCAACTGTTTTGGCGAATGCTTTGTGGTTTCAGGAGAAGAGGAACTTGAAAAATTGCTCGAAAAACATAGTAATTTTAACCAAAAATCTTCGATTTTTGTTTCCCAAACCACCTTTAATGCAGAAATTTGGACTAATTGCCAAAAAAAATTAAAAAAAGTATGTACAAATGCAGAAATTTTTGATACAATATGTAACGCAACTGCAACTCGGCAGAAAGAGGCAGAAGAACTTGCTAAGTTCAACGATGCTATTATAGTTATCGGTGGAAGGCATAGTTCGAACACAGCAAAATTATTTGATGTCTGCTCCAAATTCTGCCAGAAGACTTTTCTTATAGAAACTGCCGATGAATTATCGGAGATTGACTTGAAAGAAGAGTCGGTTGGAGTTGTAGCAGGCGCTTCAACGCCTGCGGGGATAATAAAGGAGGTTATTAAAACCATGTCGGAAAATTTACAACCGGTTGAAGAACAGATGGAGGTAAAAGAATCTGTTCAAAAGAGCTTCGAAGAGATGACAGATGAGGAAGCATTCGAAGCTTCGCTCAGCAGCTTAACAGGAGACCAGAAGGTAGAGGGTACAGTTATTGCTGTTAATCCCACCGAGATTACGGTGGATATCGGCAGAGGAGTTACAGGATATATCAGTGCTGCCGAATATTCTTCTGATCCTGATGCTAAGCTTATGGACGAAGTAAAGGTCAATGATAAACTTAATCTTATCATTATGAAAATCAGCGACCAGGAAGGAACCGCAATGCTTTCAAAACGCCGTTATGATGCTATTGCCGGTTGGGATAATATAGTTGCCGCTAAGGAGTCCGGTGAAATCGTTACAGGTTTCGTTAAGGATATTATCAAGGGCGGCGTTGTTGCTTACACTAACAATGTTAGAGTTTTCATCCCTGCTTCTCAGGCAACCGCTTCCAGAAATGATTCTTTGGAAGAGCTTAAGGGCAAGGAAGTTTCATTCCGCATTATTGAGATTGGAAGAGGCCGCAGAGCTGTTGGTTCTATCCGCAGTGTACTTCGCGAACAGAGAAAAGAGGCCGAGAATAAAATCTGGGCTGAAATCGCTGTTGGAGACCGTTTTACAGGTACAGTTAAGTCCTTAACAAGCTACGGTGCTTTTGTTGATATCGGCGGAGTTGACGGAATGGTTCATATTTCTGAGCTTTCCTGGGCTAGAATCAAGAATCCCTCTGAGGTTGTTCTTGTTGGCGATACCGTTGAAGTTTATGTTAAGGCTATTGATGCTGACAAGAGAAAGATTTCTTTGGGTTACAAAAAGCCTGAGGAAAATCCGTGGGTTATCTTTGAGAATAACTATAAGGTTGACGATGTTGTTAAGGTTACCATCGTTAGCATGACTACATACGGTGCTTTTGCTCGCATTATTTCGGGTGTTGACGGTCTTATTCATATATCTCAGATTGCTAACAAGCATGTTGCAAAGCCTCAGGATGAGCTTACAGTTGGCCAAGAGGTTGAGGCTAAGATTACCGCTATTGATTCTGAGAAGAAGCGTGTAAGCCTTTCTATAAGAGCATTGCTTGAACCCGAGGTTGAGGAAGTTCCCGAGAACACCGAGGATGAGGTTGTTTACGAAGCAACAGAGGAAACTGCTCCTATTGTTGAAGAAACTACCGAAGAATAATTTTTAATTGAAACCGCTCGAATTTTATCGAGCGGTTTTTTGCATTAATACTTGACAATGAGGTTAATTTGTTATATATTTATAAATGTATAAAATTATTGTGAGGTAAAATTATATGAAAAAGATTTTAGCAATATTAACTCTTGTTATTTTGGTTGCCTCTATGTTTGCAGTTGGCGTTAACGCTGCAGGCGCAATCAATGCTAATGAGCAGAAGGTTCTGGATAAACTTTCTGAAACTGTAACAGCTAACGGCAAAACCTTTTCTATTCCGAAAAATTATATCAATCAGGCTAAAAACTATTTCCTTACTATTGATATGACTGATGCTCAGGCTAAGGAAATTATGGGTTATTTGAATGAGGGAGAAGCTCTTGTTAAGAAGGAAGAAGAGAAGCTTACAACCAATATCGTTAACTTTGAAACCTTCGAATATTCCGTTAAAAAGGAAATTCTAGAGCTTGGTAAAAAGGCTTGTAAGGTTGTTGACCTCACCTTAACCTTTGATGGTACTTATGTTAAAATTGTTGAGGATAAAACCGGTAAGGTTGCATTTATTGACGAACCTATTGTTAAGGTTACAGGTGCTAATGTAACAGCAACTGCTGCTATTGCTGTTTCGGTTATGGTTCTCGTAAGCTTTGGTGCTATGATTATCATTTCCAAAAAGGTAACTGCACGCTAATCGATGAAGTTTAAAAACAAAACGAAAGGGCTAATGGCATATATTCTTATGCCATTAGCTTTTCTAATAATTGGATATTCCGTTATATATTTTGCTTTGTCTCCATTTGTTGAGGCGGTAGTTTCGGTTTGGGATATGGTTCAGCTATCCGGGACTATAAACGAGGAGGATGAGAGCATTTATAGCGGAAGCTCAGTTTTGGGCGGAACGGTTAAAAGCAGCACCATTACCTTCCCAAACTACGGAACCGAATATGCTAGGCTTTCAATTCCATCAGCCGAGATAAATGCACCGATTTTCTTTGGAGACGGTCAAAAGCAACTTTCAAAGGGAATAGGCCATTATAACGGAAGCGATTTTCCCGGCATGGGTTCAACCATTCTTCTTTCGGGACACAATAACACTTATCTTCATACTATTGACCGAGCACAAATAGGTGATAATATCACAATAACCACCTCCTACGGTGTTTATGTTTACAAAATAAATGAAATAAAGATTGTTGACAGCGGAAATGTATCGGCTACAAATATTTCTGCCGATAAAGAAAATCTGGTTATATATACCTGTTATCCGCTTTCAACCTTGGGACTCACTTCTAAGAGATATTTCGTTTATGCCGAATATGTTTCAGGACCGGTAATTATAATAAATGAATAGAGAATCAAAATTTAAGATTTTATTAAAATATTCGCTTGCCTTTTTTATGGCTTTCTTTATTTTTTGCTCGGTAACTTTTGCTATCATAGGTCTTAGTTCCTCGCCTGATTATGCTAAGGCTCTGATAAAGAAAAGCGATTATGTTGAACTTTCCATTGAGGAAATAGAAGATGAACTTGTTTCGTTAGCACTTCCAGGGGGACTTCCAAAAGATTTCTTTGATTACGGAATAACCGATAAAACCTTTAAAGATAATATCGATGTATTTATCGAAACGGTTTATAAGAATAAAAAATACACTTCAAGTGATTCTGCATTCAGAGATGAAATCACAGAAAAGATTTATGAGTATACCGAGGGTAAACTATCCTCTGTCAGCGATGAAATTAGAGCTCAGCTTGATACTTTAATTGACCTTTGCTGTGAAAAATATATGAAATATGCAACACCGAAGGTTTTGCAGTATATAGGAAACTTTTTCGGAAGGCTTTCGATTCCTGCCTTTTGTGTGGCGCTTTTTTGTGTTTGTTTGGCGGCAGTTTCATATTTGTTTATAGGTAGATATGAAAACAGCAAAAAGGTATATAGGGTTTCTTTTATTTCTTCAGCACTTTTAATAGGCGTTATACCTGCTGTAATATTTTTGTTTGCAGGAATAAATAATATAGGAATAACCTCTAAACCGCTATTTTCCTTTATTACTCTTTTTATTAAAGTTCCGCTTGTTATAATGATGATAATATCACTCGTTATTATCATTGCGGTTGTTTTGGAAATTATTATATCTAACAGAAGAAGTCGTAGCTAACGCTACGGCTTTTTTTATAAAGATTGCAAAAGAATAAGAAATATGGTATTATGTCTTAGAAAGGAAGTGGAGAGATATGGTAACTGATGTTATTGTTATAGGCGGCGGAGCGGCTGGTCTTTGTTCGGCAGTTTATCTAAAGCAAAAAAATCCAAAGCTTTCTATTAGGGTTATGGAAGCAATGCCGAGAGTCTGCAAAAAACTTTTGATAACAGGTAACGGACGATGCAATATAACTAATAAAAATAATTCTCTTTCCAACTTTCACGGCGAGAATATAGAGTTTGCAAGATATGCCCTTGAAAAATATGGTGAAACAGCCTCTTGCGACTTTTTTGAAAATATAGGTGTTCCTTTCATTTTTGAGGGAGATAAAGGCTATCCTGCTTCTTTGCAGGCCTCTTCGGTTGTTGATGCTCTGCGTTTTTCTGCTGAAAATTTAGGTGTTATAATCCATACTGAAGCTAAGGTTTCAAATATTCAAATTCAAAGAGGAAAATATAAGGTTTCAACGGATAAACTGAGTTTCCTTGCCGATAACATTGTTATTGCTTGCGGTTTACTTTCGGGTGGTGAAAAGCTTGGAAATGACGGTAGTATGCTCGAATTGCTTAAAAAAGCAGGCTTTAAAGCCGTTAAAACATCGCCCGCAATTGTTCAGCTTAAGACCGAAACTGATATAGTTAAACAATTAAAGGGTATAAAGACAGATGCAACGGTTTCTTTGTATTTTGGTAACAAGATTTGCCGAAAGGAATTCGGCGAGGTGCTTTTCTGTGATTACGGGCTTTCGGGTCCTGCCGTTATGCAAGTTTCCCGTGCTGTTTCCAGAACAAAAGAAACCCCCATAATATCTTTAGATATAATGCCTGATACCGATTATACTCATCTTTTAAGTTCCCTTATTAAAAGGCGTTCTAATTTGGGTTATAGAACACTTGAAGAATTTTTGACCGGAATGCTCAACAAACGCTTGGGACAGGTTATAATCAAATCCTCAGGGCTTAAACTTAGCGAAAAGGCTGAAACCTTAACCGATAAAAATCTTGAGGAAATAGCAAGACTTATCAAAGATTTCAGATTTAAGGTTACGGGAACAACAGGTTATTCCAACTCTCAGGTTACTGCAGGCGGACTTGATACTACTCAGTTTGATGAAAAAACTATGGAAGCTAAGTCTAATAAGGGCCTTTATGCTATCGGAGAAATTCTTGATATTGACGGCGATTGCGGCGGTTTTAATCTTAAATGGGCTTGGGCGAGTGCCATTTGTGCCGCTGAATCAATCTTAAGAGGCTATAAAAAATGATACTTTTAAATAATGTTAGTCTACCGCTGAATACCGATTTTACTGATTTGGTTTCTACGGCTTCAAGAGAGCTGAAAGTTCCTGTTTCTAACATAAAATCAGCTAAACTTCATAGAAAATCGGTTGACGCCAGAAAAAAGAACAATGTTCATTTTTGCTGTTCGATTTTGGTTGAAGTTTTAGAAAATGAAGCAAAAATCATTTCAAAAATCAAAAATGCAAATAAATATGAATACAAGCCTTATGTTTTTAAAAAGGCTTTAAAATCTTTTAGGAATAGACCTGTTATTGCGGGCTTTGGCCCTGCGGGTATGTTTGCAGCTCTTACCCTTGCAAGAGCGGGACTTCGTCCCTTAGTGCTTGAAAGGGGAGCAGAGGTTGATAAAAGAAAACAAGCGGTTGAAGATTTCTTCAACGGCCAAAAGCTTGACCTTAAAACCAATGTTCAGTTTGGTGAAGGGGGAGCCGGCACCTTTTCGGACGGAAAGCTTAATACGGGCATTAAAAATCCTCGTTCAAGGGTTGTTTTAGAGATATTTGCGTCTCACGGAGCACCTCAAAAAATCTTAACTGATGCAAAGCCCCATATCGGCACCGATATTCTGGTAAATGTTGTTAAAAGTATAAGAGAAGAGATTATCTCTCTTGGCGGAGAAATCAGGTTTGAAACCAAACTTGAAAGTATAAAGCAAGAAAATGGAAAGCTTGTTTCTATAACGGCAAATGGTGAGGAAATTGCTTGCGACTGTCTTATTATCGCAACGGGACATTCGGCAAGAGATACCTTTAAAATGCTTTATGATAAAGGGCTTTCTATGGCTCAAAAACCATTTGCGATGGGTGTAAGAATTGAGCATTTGCAAAGCGATATCAATAAAGCATTATACGGCGAATTTTGGGATAACGAAAATCTTGGCGCCGCAGATTATAAATTGGCAGTGCATCTTGAAAACGGCAGAGGGGTTTATACCTTTTGTATGTGTCCAGGCGGCGAAGTTATAAATGCATCAAGCGAAGAAAACGCTATTGCTGTTAACGGAATGAGTGAAAGCCGAAGAGATGGCGAAAATGCTAACAGCGCTCTTCTTGTTAATGTTAATCCCGAGGATTTTAGAAGTGATGATGTTTTAGCAGGTATCGAAATGCAAAGAAAGATAGAGCAAAACGCTTTTTCTATTGCAAATGGTGCTGTTCCTGTAACGACTGTCGGTGAGTTTGTTTTTGGCGAAAAAGCAGAGATTACAAAGGTTAAGCCAACCGTTAAACCAAGCTTTGCTTATGCTGATTTTAATGAGATTTTCCCATCATTTATAACCGAAAGTCTAAAGGAAGGAATAAAGCTTTTTGATAGGAAAATCAAAGGTTTTGCAGATAGTTCTTCGGTTTTAACCGCTCCCGAAACCCGTTCTTCTTCACCTGTCAAGGTGATTAGAGATGAGGGAATGGAAAGCATTAGCGTTAAGGGAATTTATCCTTGCGGCGAGGGAGCAGGGTATGCCGGTGGCATAGTTTCTGCTGCTGTTGATGGAATTTTAGTTGCCGAGAAAATCATCAACTCAGAAAAATATTAACTAATGAGAATGGGTCATTTAAATATTCCCATTCTCTTTTTATTTTCATTGCTTTTTTATTGGTTTTTTCAAATGGCAGAGCAATAAATAAAGTTGTTTTCCTGACCTCATAAAAACAAATTCCGTTTAAAGCATTTATAATTTTTTGAATTGTTTTATTTTTCTTTGTATTTGCCTTAATAATAATTTTTTGCCTTATAGTCTCTATATTTATTTTGTTTGCGGTTTTGCAAAGAGATAAAATCAATATTTCAAATAGTTTTGGGTTTAAAATATAGTTGCCTGTTGCCGTTATATCAAAAATTATTTTTCTTTCGTTTAAAGATACTGTAAAGGCAGAAATTAAAAGGGGAAGGGAAAAATCAAATATATCAACGGGCTCTTTAAAATCCTTATAATATATCGCTTCAGCAAGACTAATTTTCTCTAAATTTTCAATAGACTTTTTTGTAATTCCTTTTTCAAGAATTCTATTTTGAACAGTTACTCGCAAAGCGGCTAAAAATCGCTCAAATTTATTAGGTAAAAATATCAAAATTTGCTCCTTTCAGCTCGTAAAAATTCACCAAAACGGATAATTTTTAAAAAAATTGTTAAAAATTAAACAAACACTTGCATTATCTGTAGAAATAGGGTAAAATATAAGCAGAAAATTTTAGGAGGTTTTTTCCAATGGTTAAAGTTGCTATTAACGGTTTTGGTCGTATCGGCCGTCTCGCTTTCCGCCAGATGTTTGGTGCAGAGGGTTATGAGATTGTTGCTATCAATGACCTTACCAGCCCCAAAATGCTTGCTCACTTACTTAAGTACGATTCTGCTCAGGGTAGATATGCTCTCGCTGATACCGTAGTTGCAGGTGAGGATAGCATCACTGTTGACGGTAAAACTATCAAAATCTATGCTGAAAAAGACGCTAAGGACCTTCCTTGGGGTGAAATCGGTGTTGACGTTGTTCTTGAGTGCACAGGTTTCTACTGCTCTAAAGAGAAGTCTCAGGCTCATATCGATGCAGGCGCTAAGAAGGTTGTTATTTCTGCTCCCGCAGGTTCTGACCTTAAGACTATTGTTTACAGCGTAAATGAGAATACTCTTACCGCTGATGACACTATCATTTCTGCTGCTTCCTGCACTACTAACTGCTTAGCTCCTATGGCTGATACTCTTAATAAGTATGCTCCAATTCAGAGCGGTATTATGACTACTGTTCACGCTTGGACAGGCGACCAGATGGTTCTCGATGGTCCTCACAGAAAGGGCGACCTTCGCCGTGCACGTGCTGCTGCTTGCAACATCGTTCCTAACTCTACTGGTGCTGCTAAGGCTATCGGCCTTGTAATTCCTGAGCTCAATGGTAAGCTTATCGGTTCTGCTCAGCGTGTTCCTGTTCCGACAGGTTCTACAACCATCCTCGTTGCTGTTGTTAAGGGCAAGGATATCACTAAGGAAGGCATCAATGCTGCTATGAAGGCTGCTTCAAGTGCTTCCTTCGGTTATACTGAGGAAGAGCTCGTTTCTTCTGATATTATCGGTATCACCTATGGTTCTTTGTTTGATGCAACTCAGACTATGGTTACTAAGATTGATGATGATACCTATCAGGTACAGGTTGTTTCTTGGTATGATAACGAGAACAGCTACACAAGCCAGATGGTTCGTACTATTAAGTATTTCGCTGAAATCTAATAATATGACAAAATTAAAAGACTGTCCTTTCGGACAGTCTTTTTTTATTTCTTAATTTCTTTTAAAAACTCTTCAATACGTTTTAAAGCTTCGGTTATATGTTCAACAGAATAGCAATAAGAAGCTCTTACAAAGCCTTCGCCGCTTTCTCCGAAAGCGTTACCCGGAACAACGGCGACCTTTTTTGATTCCAAAAGCTTTTCGCAAAATTCTTCACTTGTCATACCTGTTGACTGAATTGATGGGAAGGCATAGAAAGCACCCTTTGGCTCACGGCATTCAAGACCTATTTTATTAAAGCCTTTAACAATCATTCTGCGGCGCATATTATACTCTTTAAGCATATAAGCAACATCTTCATCGCAATTCCTTAAAGCCTCAACAGCAGCGTGCTGAGAGGTTGTTGGAGCACACATAATAGCATATTGATGAATTTTAAGAGCCTGATTTATAATCTCTTTAGGACCGCAAGCAAAGCCTAAACGCCATCCTGTCATAGAAAATGCTTTTGAAAAACCGTTAATGGTTATGGTTCTTTCCTTCATTTCTTCAACTGAAGCGGCGGGGCAATGGGGTTTGCCTGAAAAGGTAAGCTCAGAATAGATTTCATCGGATAAAACTATTATGTTTGTATCCTTTAAAATCTCTGCGAGAGCCTCGATGTCCTCTCGCTCCATAATAGCGCCTGTTGGGTTGCAAGGGTAGGGAAGAATTAAAACCTTGGTTTTATCGGTTATTGCGTTTTTAAGCTCTTCAGGTGTTACCTTGAAATCGTTTTCGGATTTGGTATTGATGATAACGGGAACACCACCTGCAAGGCGAGTTATAGGCTCATAGCAAACATAACTTGGCTGAGGGATAATAACCTCATCGCCTGGGGAAACAATTGCTCTGATAGCAGCATCAATAGCTTCGCTTCCGCCAACAGTTACAAGTATTTCATCTTGGGGAGAATAAGTAAGGGAATATTTGCGCTCCATATAAAGAGAAATTTCTTTAATAAGCTTATCGTAACCCTTGTTAGAGGTATATTTCGTTTTGCCTCTCTGGAGAGAGTTAATTCCTGCTTTTCTGATTTGCCAAGGGGTTTGGAAATCGGGTTCCCCGACTCCAAGCGAAATAACATCATCCATAGTTGCGGCAATATCAAAAAACTTTCTTATTCCCGAAGGTTTTATATTTGTAACCGTTTTGTTTAAAACCTTGGAATAATCTATCATATCCAAATTTGCCCCCTATCATCTTCATTGGAGGATAAAAGCTCAACATCCATTTCCTTATATCTTCTCATAACAAAATGGGTTGCGGTTGAGGTAACCGAATCAATGGTTGCAAGCTCCTTTGCAACAAATTTAGCAATATCCTGAAGGGTTTTGCCCTTAACAACAACATTAAGGTCGTAAACACCTGACATAAGATAAACCGATTCAACCTCATTATATTTCATAATCCTTTTAGCAACATCCTCGAAGCCAAGACCGGCGGTTGGAACAACCTTAAGCTCGATAATTGCAGATACATAAGCGCCGTCCAACTTATCCCAGTCTATAAGGGCTTTATAACCCCTGAGAAGTCCGTCCTTCTCAAGTTCTTTTATGGCGGTTTCTATTTCAGCAGTTTCTTTATCAAGCATAGTTGCGATTTCTTCTGTAGTATAACGCGCGTTGCGTGCTAATAATTTGAGGATTTCCAATTTCATAATTTCCATCTCCTTAAAAAAATAACGCCCTGAAAAAATCAGGGCGAAAACAATCCGCGGTACCACCTAAATTCAGGGAAAACCCTGCACTCAAAACCTATAACGGCGGTTTGCCGATGCTCCTTTCGGGCATAGCTCAGGGAGAGCTTCTCAAAACTTTTGCTTAAGGATTTGCACCATCCATCCTCTCTCTGAAAGCATTAGTTAAGTTACTAATTCCCATCAAAGCCTTTTCTATTTATTTAATCATACTCTTTTAGATAGGATATGTCAAGGAAAATTTGGTGGGGGATAATTTAAAATTCGAAGTTGAAAGATTTGGTATTTAGTAAAGATTAAAATTCTAATATCTAAAAAAATGTATTTTTAACTGTATTTATTTAAAATATCAATGTATTTTCCTTTGTAGTAAAAGGAACTGCCGTTTGTGTTTTCCCCTGAATTAACTAAACCGAGTTTTTCCAAAATGGATTGCGATTTAAAATTGTGCTTATTAACATAGGCTTCAACTGCCAAAATGTTTTGTGGCAATTTTTGAACTAACCAAGTATAAAGATTGGAAAACAATCCTATACCTTGAAATTCTTTTTTGATTTGTATTTCCTCCATTAAAAAAGAATTGGCGTTTATGCTGTATTGAAAATATCCGACAATACTATTATCTATATTCATTAGAACAATATGGCGGTTATCATCCTCAAGGGCGGGGACTATATAAGATAGCCAAATATTAAAGTCTTCTTCAAAGGTATTATTTGTAGGTGAAATTATACTCATATTTGAATATAAAATTTCAAATAATTTTGGAAGAATATTTTTAATATGCTTTTTATTTGCAAAATAAAAATTCATTTTAAATTTTCTTTTGCAGTTCTGCAGGATGCGATCAACATCGCTCTTAAGGAAGTGCATTTAGATGAAAGGTTTTTGAAGGTTTGCTCATCAATATATTTTGTTCTATACAAGAGTTCAAGCCAATAGCCTGTCTCGCTTGCTTCTTTTAAGGCAATTTCAAACTTGGAAATAAAATCTTTTTTGCCTTGTGCGTATTGTGCCTCGTGGATATTAGCGCCGATACTTGTACCGCTTCTTCCAATTTGATTAGAAATGATGGATTCCTTGACGGATTTTAGATGTTTTACCAATTCAATAATATCAACGGAGAATTCCATAGAAAGATTTTTAAGTTTTGAATCCGACATAATATACACCTCGTTTTTTACATTATATGCTTGTGTCAAGTCAGGGACAAAAACTATATTTTATTTCTATTTTTATGAAAGAACTCTTTGTTAAATATTCTTGCAACAGAAGTTGAAACAATAATACCGAGTGCTAAGGCAGAAGCCAACTGCATAGTGTAAATTGCTTTAGGCAAAAATGCATGTAAATCTCCCTCGAAAGCATGAACCATTGTATAATAAAGTGAGCCGCCTGGTATAAGTGGTATTAGCGAGGTAGTAATAAAGGCAGAGGTGGGTGTTTTTAATACCCTTGCCATTATTTCTGCGTATGTAGAAATAACACAGGCTATAATAAAATATACGAACGGCTCGTTTTTAATATATTTACTTAGTATAACGAATAATAACCACGAAAACAAGCCACCTATTGCTGTTGCAATTAAACTTTTACCACGAATATTAAACAGTATTGCAAAGCCTATTGAACCTACAAAACCAGCTAAAATTTGAATTATTTCCGTTTGCGTCATAAGAAAACTCCTCCTAAAACTATAACTAAGAAATAACCCGCAGCAATTGCAAAAGCAGTGAGAACCGCCTCAATAGAACGCAAAAGTCCCGCAATGCTGTCACCGGTGAATAAATCGCGTATGGCATTGGTTAAACCGATGCCGGGTATAAGTGTCATTATATTACCTATAACGACTTTATCTACACTTGTTATCCATCTAAGTTCAACCGTCAAAAAAGCACATAATGTTATTATGACAGTAGCGAAAAATTTATTAAAAATTTTGTTAGAGATTATTTTTTCAGAAAAAAACAAGCTCAATCGAACTATTGCTCCAATAAACAAGGAAATAAGAGCTTCTATAATATTTCCGCCGAAAAACAGTGTAAATGCGCCTGCTATTACCGCACAACATATAAACTCAAACCAAATCGGAAATTTTTTACAATTATTTGCCGCACTTAATCTATTCTCGATTTCTTGTTCTGTTAATTTTTTTTCGCAAATTTCTCTTGATAAATTATTCAAATGATGCAGTCTTTCAAAATCAAAATTTGTGGATGTCACTCTTCGCGTTTGGGTATATGTATTTCCATCCTTTGTATAAACAGTCACAACCATACTACTTGTAATGATGAAAACATCAACTCTGACTACTCCTAACGCATAACACATACGGTTTATACTTTCTTCAACTCTATGAACTTCAGCACCAGAAATAAGCATTTGCTCACCAATGTCCATAACATATCCAAATAACTTTATCATAAAATGCTCCCTTGCGCAAATCAAAATTCTTTTTATAGTTAATATACCATTTGTAATGAATTTTTTCAAGTTATATATGCAAATAGAGTTATCCCGAAATTACAGGATAACTCTATTTTTGATGGTATGACAAAAATCATACCGATACATTGAAAATCATACCAAAGAAAACACAGTTAAAAACTCTGTTTTTAAGCAGTAAAACCGCCAAAAGTATGAGGGTTATTCCTGCCTTGCCTTACAAATTCGATAAAAAAGGCAAGGTAAAATGATTATTTGTCCCTATTGTACCTCAACCATATCACAATTCATGCTTATTTGTAAACAAGTGATAAGTGATGTAGCTGTGCTGTGATAAGTGATGCGATGCGTTCTGCTCACGCGCCGAAGGTGTGCATCACGGGCGGAGCCTGTATAACGCACAAAGTTCGCATCACATTCCGAAAGGAACGCATCACGCAAAAAACTCCCTTTTGTCAGTAGACGAAAGGGAGTTTTTTGTTGGTGCCGGTGGCCGGACTCGAACCGGCACGGTGTCGCCACCGGTGGATTTTGAGTCCACTACGTCTGCCAATTCCATCACACCGGCAAATTTACTTGACTAATGTATTATATAATAATGTCGCTTTAAAATCAAGTGTTTTTTAAACTTTTTTAATATTTGAAAATGTAGATAAATCAATGATAGGTAACACTTTTCTCAAAAAAATAAGATGAAAGTGTATTTTGAAAGAATTTGTTGTGTTGTGAGGAGCCGCAGGCGACGAACAACACAACAAATTCGGCTCTCGTTACATTACCGCCAGATA
>JAZPXP010000143.1:0-4206 GCA_045543715.1 Acutalibacteraceae bacterium | reverse complement strand
ATAACCTTGCTTTCTATAAAACAGATAAAGGCGGATATACCCTTATCGCCTTTATGGACAATACCGTTATCAACGAAAGTGCTATGACCTTGTTTCGCTACACACTTATTTTCGGCGGCGTTGCCCTTGCTTTGTTCTTCTTCCTTTCGGTATTTTTAGCCCGAAAGATTGTAAATCCTTTGGAAGAAAGTTATCAAAAGCAGAAGCAATTCATCTCCGATGCAGGCCATGAACTGAAAACACCGATATCGGTAGTCAGTGCCAATGCCGAACTGCTTTCTCGCGAAATCGGGGATAACCAGTGGTTACAAAACATTCAATATGAAAACGAGCGAATGGGAATGCTTGTTGGTCAGCTTTTAGACCTTGCCCGAACCGAGAATGTAACACCGCATATGGAGCATATTGATTTCAGTCGTTTGGTTGCCGGTGAGGCGCTCCCGTTTGAAAGCGTTGCCTTTGAAAAAGGACTTAACTTAAACACTAATATTTCAGAAAATATTGGTGTCATTGGCAATAGCACGCAGCTTAAACAAATTGTATCCATACTGCTTGATAATGCTATTCGCCATAGCAAAGAACAAGGTGAAGTTCGGTTAACTTTAACCAAGGAACATGGATTTGCAAAACTATCTGTAATCAACAAGGGGGATGAAATCCCCGTAGAACAGCGAGAGCATATTTTTGAGCGTTTTTACCGTGTAGATACCGCACGAAATAGCGAGGACAAGCACTACGGACTCGGTCTTGCTATAGCCAAAGCAATTGCCACCTCTCACAAAGGTCATATTGAGGTGCTGTGCTTTAACGGATTTGTAGAATTCAGAGCGCAATTTCCAACAATTTAAAAAATTAAGAAATTCAATAAAACTTCAATCTTCCTCCTGTAAAATGAGTATAGCTTAAGTACAGGAGGTTTTTTATGTCATTTCAAACCGTGTTTAAGAGATATGAACTGAAATATGTGCTAACTCTAGAGCAAAAACAGAGAGTCCTTAAAGAAATGGCGCCTTTTATGAAACTAGATAAATACGGCAGAACGACTATCCGCAATCTCTATTTTGATACGGACTCCTATCTTTTAATCCGCCGTTCTATTGAAAAGCCTGTTTATAAAGAGAAACTGCGTATTCGAAGTTACAACAAGGCGGATGCCAATAGCACGGTTTTTGTGGAACTGAAAAAGAAATACAAACACGTGGTGTATAAGCGAAGAATATCTTTGCCTCAAGCCGAAGCGATGAAATGGCTGTTGGGCGAAAAGCATACCGATAAACATACACAAATATCAAATGAAATTGATTATTTTCTCGACTACTACGGCACACTGCATCCCACGGCGTTTCTTTCTTACGAGCGGGAGGCATATTATTCTAATGACGGCACAGATTTTCGTATAACCTTTGATGATAATATCCTTTGCAGAGGAGATGATTTGTCTTTACAGTCCGATGTATACGGCACACCAATCCTACCCGAAGATAAAGTGCTGATGGAAATCAAATGTAGTGGCGGTATTCCTCTTTGGATGACCCATATTTTATCGAAAGAAAAGATATATAAAACACCCTTTTCAAAATACGGAACGGCGTACAAAACACTGATTTTTCCGCAAACTCATAAATTAAACTCATATAATATGTTGGAGGTAACTCGGAATGTTTGAAAATTTATTTAAAGGATTATTTGATACCGATTTAACGGTGGTTATCAGCGTAACCGACTTTTTACTCTGCCTTGGTTTTTCATTGGCGTTAGGTCTGGTTATGGCTTTTGCCTATATGTACCGTACTCGTTATACCAAGAGCTTTGTTGTAACATTGGCTCTGCTTCCTGCGGTTGTCTGCGTTGTTATTATGATGGTGAACGGTAATGTAGGAACAGGTGTTGCAGTGGCAGGTGCTTTTAGTCTTGTTCGCTTTCGCTCTGTTCCCGGTACGGCAAAAGAAATTTGCACCTTGTTTTTAGCAATGGGTGCAGGGCTTATAGCAGGTATGGGATACCTTGGTTTTGCCGTACTCTTTACTGCCACGATGTGCATTATATTCCTGCTTTATAACCGATTGGATTTTGGCGCTAAGAAGAATTCTCAAATTTTTAAAACCTTTACTATCACTATCCCTGAAGATTTGGATTATTCAAGTATCTTTGATGATATTTTCGCCGAATTTACATCCTCCCACGAGCTTGTCCGTGTTAAGAGCACTAATATGGGAAGTATGTTCAAGCTTACATACAATGTAATGCTTCGCGATGTTACGAGCGAAAAAGAGATGATTGATAAAATTCGTTGCCGAAACGGAAATCTCGAAATTGCCGTATCCAAACAGGAAACGGTTGGCACAGAATTGTAGGGTGAAACATATGAAAAAGATTTTATCAATTATATTAGCTTTAATGCTTATTCTCGGTTTGCTTTCGGGTTGCGGGGAAAATACAGATAGTAACACACCCACCGAAAGTCAGGATAGCACATCATCTGCACCTTCCGTA
Source organism: Acutalibacteraceae bacterium (assembly GCA_045543715.1). Taxonomy (GTDB): domain Bacteria; phylum Bacillota; class Clostridia; order Oscillospirales; family Acutalibacteraceae; genus UBA737. The sequence continues at coordinate 1,713 of JAZPXP010000143.1, read as the reverse complement.
GAGGTTGACTTTTCAAAAACCGATGCCGATATGTTCACCGAGCGAGATAATAAAACCGATTATGATGAGAACAAGGCAGTTGCTATCAAACTAAACGGTGGGGCGGCAACCGCAAGCTCTAATAGCGTTAAAATATCCGGCTCTAAAATTACTATCACCGAAGAGGCAACCTACGTTGTTTCGGGCGAACTGACTGACGGTATGTTAATTGTTGATACGCCCGATACTGCAAAATTGCAGATAGTTTTAAATGGCGCTAATATCACAAGCAAAACTTCAGCGGCACTTTATATTCTTGAAGCCGACAAGGTGTTCTTGACACTTGCCGAAGGAACCGCTAACACGCTTGCTAACGGTGGTAGCTTTACAGCCATAGATGATAATAACATTGACGGAGCTTTGTTTTCAAAACAAGATTTAACAATCAACGGAACGGGTTCTTTAACAGTTACTTCTCCTGCAGGACACGGAATTGTCGGCAAGGATGATTTAGTTATTACAGGCGGAACTTATACTGTCAATTCTTCTTCTCACGGCTTGAATGCCAACGACAGCGTGAGAATTAAAAATGCTACGCTTAACATTGATGCCGGCAAGGACGCTATACACGCCGAGAATACCGATGATGCTTCTCTTGGCTTTATTTATATTGCAAGCGGAATAATTAAGGCTGAAGCCGAAGGTGATGGTATTGCCGCTAGTGCTTATATGCAGATTGCAGACGGCTCGATAGATTTGCTTGTTGGCGGCGGTGCAGAGAACGGAACCAAAGCATCATCCGGAAATTACGGCGGATTTATGGGCGATAGGCCTGGCGGAATGCGCCCCGGAGGAAACCAAAATTCCACAACAACAACCGAAGACACCGTCAGTATGAAGGGACTGAAAGCCACAAACAGTCTGCTAATTTCAGATGGTAATTTTACCATTAACTCTGCCGATGATGCTGTTCATTCGGATGTTTCGGTTGTTATTAACGGCGGCACATTTACGATAGCATCTGGCGATGATGCAATCCATGCAGAAGAAACTTTGACCGTTACTGCCGCCAAAATTGATATTTCTGAAAGCTACGAAGGACTTGAAGCTCTGCACATTGACCTACAAGGCGGAGACATTAAACTTGTCGCTAATGATGACGGACTGAACGCCGCAGGCGGTACCGACCAAAGCGGTGCTATAGGTGGTCGTGATGGAATGTTTGGCGGTGGGAAACACGGTATGGGCGGTGGAATGTCATCAGGCAACGGCAGCATTGTTATCTCAGGCGGCAATCTCTATGTAAAGGCTTCGGGCGATGGAATTGATGCAAACGGAACGCTTGAGATATCAGGCGGATATACCGTTGTTACAGGACCGACACAAGGAGATACTGCAACACTTGATTATGATAAGAGCGCAATCATTACGGGCGGCACCTTTATCGGAACAGGCGCTCAGGGTATGGCTCAGACCTTTAGCGATTCCGAGCAAGGCGTTGTTGCCATAAGCGTTGGCAATCAGTCTGCCGGAACAAAGATAGTTTTGAAAGATAAAAGCGGGAAAACAATCATTGAGCATACCCCCGAGCTTGATTTTGCAATCGTAATTCTCTCAAGCCCCGAAATCAAAAAAGGTGAAACCTATACGATAACCGTTGGTTCTGAATCGGGTGAGTTCGAGGCAAATTGATGAATATTACTTTTTTATTATTCCGCAAGCTATTTTTTCGCC
>JAZPXP010000142.1:0-26586 GCA_045543715.1 Acutalibacteraceae bacterium | reverse complement strand
TTGTTTTAAGGTCATCATACCCGAATTAACAAAGCCGACAGCCATAACCGTTGTTGCCGAGGAAGACTGAATTATAGCCGTTATTCCAGCTCCAACTGCAACACCTAAAAATCTGTTTGAGGTTAGTTTCTCTAAAATCCTCTTCATTCTGTTTCCGGCGGCATCTTCAAGTCCATCACTCATCATCTGCATTCCGTAAAGAAACAATGCAAGTCCGCCTAATAATCCTAAAATTTCTACTGTTCCCATTTCTATTTTCTCCTTTCTCTTTTCAACAAGGATATTTTACCCGTTGACAATTCATAAGTAAAATAGTATAATTTTATAAAGTTCATATAATTTTGGTTATGAGGGAAAATTATGACTATTAGGCACTTAAAAGTTTTTATAACAGTTTGCAAGCATGGCAGTATGACAAAGGCAGCAGAGGAGCTTTTTATCGCACAGCCTGCCGTTAGTAATACTATTTCCGAAATTGAAAAGAATTATAATGTTGTTTTATTTAACCGAATAAACAAAAGGCTTCACTTAACTGAGGAGGGCAAAAATCTTTACATAAAGGCTCAGGAGGTTATAAGCTCCTTTGAGGAATTTGAAGAACAGGCTCAAAACTCTTCTTTAAAGCCCCTTTTAAAAATTGGTTCTTCGCTAACTATCGGTAAACAGAAAATGCCCCGACTTATTCGCTCTATAAAAGAAAATTTTAATGTTGATATTCAAATTTCGGTTAACCAAACCTCTATTATTGAAAGTAAAATAGTAAACGGGCTTCTTGATTTTGGCTTTATTCAAGGTCGCCCCTCAGACCCTAACATTGTATCGAGGCTTATTGATACCAACATTCTTATTGCTGCTTGCGGAAAAAATTATGATATACCCGACTCTGTAACCCTTAAAGAACTTTGCCGATATGATTTATTGCTTCGGGAGGACGAAAGTGTTTCAAGAGAATTCTTAGACCATATTTTTGCACTTGAAAATTTGAGCGTTACTCCCGTTATGGAATCTATAAGTAATCAAGCACTGATTTCTGCCGCCGTTCAGAATTTGGGTGTTACCGTTTTGCCTGAAGCACTCCTGAAACGAAGACTTGAAAACGGAACACTTAGAAGAATTACCGTTTCGGACTATGCATTTTCCCGAAATTCATATATTATTTATCATAAGAATAAAGCCTTTGGGTCTGTCAAAAAGGATATTTTCGATTTTTGTTATAAAACTTATCGAAAATAGTTTTGACATATCGCTTTTTTGGCTCTATAATATTATTTATCAATTTTACTTGAGGTTACTATGAAATACGAAGCAATACTTTTTGATTTAGACGGAACTCTGCTTCCAATGGATAATGACAAATTTACTAAGGGATATTTTTCACTTTTAGCAAAGGCTGTCGCTCACTTGGGTTATACTCCCGACACCTTAATTCCTGCTATGTGGAAAGGTGTTAAGGCGATGGTTTTAAATGATGGAGCCGAACCTAACGCCGATGCCTTCTGGAAGGTTTTTTCAAGTGTTTTCGGTGAAAAGGTTTATGATGATATCCCCGTTTTTGATGATTTTTATCGTAACGGCTTTCATAATGCAAAAGATTTAACATTTCCAACCGATTTATCGAAGAAAATCGTGGACTTGGCTCACAAAAAGGCTGAAAGAGTTATTGTTGCAACCAATCCATTCTTCCCTGCTGTTGCTTTGCAGTCAAGACTTAGTTGGATAGGTCTTAAATCAGAGGATTTCGACCTTGTTACAGATTACGAAAACTCCCATTTTTGCAAACCTAATCCCGATTATTATAAGGAAATTCTCGATAAGTTCGGACTTAAGGCTCAAAACTGCCTTATGGTTGGTAACAACATTGAAGAGGATATTATTCCCTCAAGTAAGCTCGGGTTTAATAATTTTCTTGTTACCGACTGGCTGTTAGGCGAGGGCGAGGTTTCCTGTCCTAAAGGCTCATTAAAAGAATTTTATGATTTTCTGAAAAGAGGTTAACTTTATGGGATATTTATTCTTAGCGTTTGCGGTTGGAGGCAACCTGCTTAAAGCATTTTCAGGCAAAAAAACCAGCGGTTTTATGAAAACAATTCTTGATGCTTTTTCTTTTAGCACAATAAGACTTGGCCTTTCGGCCCTGTTTGCTATCCTTTTTATGCTTCCCGAGTTATTAGAAAACGGTTTATCGGTAATGTCGCTCAATTTGAATTTGCTGCCAACCTATCTCCTCTCGGCAGTAGCAAATGCGGGTATGGTTATAACCTGGTTGCTATTCGTCAGAACCGGAGTTTTGGTCTTAATGGATGTTTCTGCCCTTTGCGGTTGCTTAATTCCTTTAATCCTAAGTCGAATTTTCTATTCCGAGCTAATAAAACCAAATCATATAATCGGTCTTATAGTTTTATTTGGTGCCGTGCTTCTTATGGCTTCTTATAATAACTCAATCAAAACAAAGCTCAATGCTAAATCTATTCTCTTGCTTTTTGGATTTGGAATAAGCAGCGGATTTATAGATTTTTCTCAAAAGCTTTTCCGCAAGCAAACCCTCAACAAAGTACCCTCTTCGGTTTTTAATTTTTATTCCCTTTTATTTGCCTTTGTTATTTTGCTTATAATTATAATTGTTATGAAAAATTCCAAAGGTAAAGATAGTTCAAAGCTTGAAATCAAACCCAAAGCATTGTTACATATTTCCCTAATGGCAGTTGGTCTTTGCGTTGTTACCCTCTTTAAAACCCTTGCAGCAGGCTATCTTCCCTCTGCCTTGGTTTTCCCATTCTATCAAGGTTCAGCAATTATTTCCAATGCTATCTTAGGTGCGGTTTGCTTTAAGGAAAGGATTTCCTTAAAAAGCGTTGCCAGTTTAACTCTTATGGCACTGGGCCTTGTTATAATGAACTTTTTATAATATAAAAACTAAACCCCTAATCCTTAAAGGATTAGGGGTTTTTTCTTTTGGGTTTTAGTACACACATTATCAGCGCAAGCCGAAGCCTATTCACGCTGTCATAATGTGAGCACTAAATTATGCAAATTCGAATAACTTTTCGTCTTTGCTTAAAGTCATATTAACTCAATAATAGCCATCTCAGCTGCATCGCCACGGCGGGGGCCGATTCTGGTGATGCGGCAGTAACCGCCGTTTACATCCATATACTTAGGAGCAATCTCGTTGTAAAGCTTAGCAACAACTGCTTCCTTAGTGATGAATGCAAATGCCTGACGCTTACTTGCAAGAGTATTATTCTTAGCGAGTGTAATATACTTCTCTGCCATAGCTCTAACTTCTTTAGCACGAGTTACGGTAGTTTCAATCTTGCCATTTTCGAGCAAGAAGGTTACCATAGCTCTGAGCATAGCTGTTCTATGGTCGCTGGTTCTTCCGAGTTTACGGGTACCTGCCATTTCTATTCACTCCTTAAACAGTGATTTTGGTTATTCTGATTCCTTTTTAAGAGTAAAGCCAAACGAATTGAGCTTAGCAATTACTTCTTCAAGGGATTTACGGCCAAGGTTTCTTACCTTCATCATATCCTCTTCGGATTTGCCGATAAGGTCTTCAACCGTATTGATACCTGCGCGCTTCAAGCAATTGAAGCTACGAACAGATAAATCAAGCTCATCGATAGTAAGGTCGAGAACTTTTTCTTTCTCGCTGTCGCACTTTTCAGCCATAATGCTTTCAACTTCGCTAACACCTTCGGTAAGGTCGAGGAAGAGTTCAAGATGCTCCATGAGAATCTTTGCAGACATCGAAATTGCTTCGTTTGCTCTGATAGAGCCGTCTGTCCAAACCTCGAGGGTTAACTTGCCCTTATCGGTTACATTGCCAACACGGGTATTATCAACCAAGAAGTTAGCCTTAAGCACGGGCGTATAAATAGAGTCAACAGGGATAACACCGATTACATTCTGATTGAGTTTATTCTGCTCAGCCGGAACATAACCTCTGCCACGGTCAAGAGTCATCTCCATATTAAGAGTTGCACCCTCATCCAAGGTAGCGATGTACATATCCGGATTGAGAATTTCAACCTCTGAATCGGCCTTTATTGAAGCGGCGGTAACCACACAGGGACCTTCAGCCTCAATATAGATTTTCTTTGCCGTATCGGCATGAAGTTTTGCAATGAGACCCTTAATGTTAAGAATGATTTCAGTAACATCCTCTTTAACACCGGGGATGGTTGAAAACTCATGCACAACACCGTCAATCTTAACGGCTGTAACTGCAACACCGGGGAGAATGGAAAGAAGAACTCTTCTCATACTGTTTCCAAGTGTTGTTGCATAGCCTCTCTCCAACGGCTCCATAACGAACTTGCCGTAAGTACCGTCAGCTGTCATTTCAACAGTGTCTATTCTGGGCTTTTCAATTTCTATCATTTAAAAGCTCCGTTTCTCCGTACACATAAATTTTTTAAGAACGCCTTGTACGGTAAGCGAAAAAATTGTTCTAATTATTATTTAGAATAGAACTCAACGATAAGCTGCTCTTCAACAGGAGCCTCAATCTGCTCACGGGTGGGAAGATTGATTACCTTTGCACTAAGAGCCTCTCTATCAACATCAATCCACTGCGGAACAGGTCTTGCACTGTTAGCCTCAACAACAGCCTTAATCTTTTCGCTGCCACGGCTCTTCTCGCAGATGGTGATAACGTCGCCAGCCTTTACGAGATAAGAAGCGATATCAACACGCTTACCGTTAACCTCATAATGACCATGACCAACGAGCTGTCTTGCTTCTGCTCTTGAAGAAGCGAAACCAACTCTGTAAACCACATTGTCAAGACGGCTTTCGAGAATTCTTAAAAGGTTATCACCAGTGATGCCCTGCTTTCTCTCAGCAATCTCGAAATAATGATGGAACTGATTTTCCTGAACGCCATAAAAACGTCTTGCGGTTTGCTTAGCACGAAGCTGCAAGCCGTATTCGGATGACTTCTTTCTACCCTGTCCGTGCTGGCCGGGAGCATAAGCTCTGATACCAACGGAACATTTCTCAGAATAGCAGCGTTCGCCCTTTAAGAACAACTTCTGTCCTTCACGGCGACAAAGTCTGCAAACTGCACCGGTATATCTTGCCATCTTTTGCACCTCCAAATTTTATGCAAATATTTGTTTAAATTATTAAACGCGTCTTCTCTTGGGAGGACGGCAGCCATTGTGAGGAATGGGGGTAACATCTTTAATCATGCTAACCTCAAGACCTGCAGTCTGTAAAGCACGGATAGCAGCTTCACGGCCGGCTCCGGGTCCCTTAACGAATACTTCAACAGTCTTAAGACCGTGCTCCATAGCAGCCTTAGCTGCAGTTTCAGCAGCACTCTGTGCTGCGAAAGGAGTAGACTTTCTTGAACCTCTGAATCCCAATTCACCTGCACTTGCCCAGGAAAGAGCATTTCCCTGAGTATCAGTGATGGTTACGATGGTATTATTGAAGGTAGACTGGATATGAGCTGCACCACGTTCAATATTTTTCTTTTCACGGCGGCGGCGTGTAGCAGTCGCCTTTTTAGCTGTAGCCATATTATCTTCCTCCTACTTATTTCTTCTTGTTAGCTATGGTCTTCTTTGGACCTTTGCGGGTACGAGCATTGGTCTTGGAACGCTGACCTCTTACGGGCAGGTTCTTACGATGACGCAATCCGCGATAGCTTCCGATTTCGATAAGTCTTTTGATATCAAATGCGATGGTACGACGACGGTCGCCTTCAACCTGAAGGTTATGGTCGATATACTCACGAAGCTTTGAAATATCATCTTCAGTAAGGTCCTTTACTCTGACATCGGGGTTGATACCGGTATCAGCAAGGATTTTTTTCGATGTAGTAAGACCGATTCCGAATATATAGGTGAGTCCGATTTCAACTCTCTTATCGTTCGGAAGGTCAACACCAGCAATACGTGCCATTTATCAAAGCACCTCCATTTTTTTAGCTCGCGCAATTAACCCTGACGCTGTTTATGCTTGGGGTTTTCGCAGATAACCATAATCTTGCCTTTGCGCTTGATAATTTTGCATTTTTCGCAAATCTTTTTAACAGAAGGTCTGACTTTCATTCGGATTATACCTCCTTGAAATTTTGAATGTAAATTTAACTTACATTATTTTGAACGCCAGGTAATGCGTCCTTTAGATAGGTCATAGGGAGACATCTCAACAGTTACCTTATCACCGGGCAAAATTCTTATGAAGTTCATACGAAGTTTACCTGAGATATGGGCAAGGATTTGATGACCGCCCTGAATTTCTACCTTAAACATTGCGTTTGGCATAGCCTCAACAACGACGCCTTCAAGCTCTATCATATCTGACTTAGACATTACTTTTCTCCTTTCACTGCGGTATCTCTGTAAACCGCAAGTGCTTTTCTAAGTGATTTGTTGGTTTTAAAACTATCCTCATTTAAAACGGTGTTTGTTAGCATTAAATGCTTTGGGTTTTTCTGCTTTGGTCTTTCAAGTGGGCGTTCCTTTCCGTCAGCAACATAAAGGAACTTATCACTCTCTTCAACCACAACCAGAAAGTAACCCTTATCTCTTCCCGCTTTTGAACACACAATCTGCCCTTTCATATAACACCTCAGATACAGGTCATAATTTTGGGGCCATCAGTCGTTATGACAATGGTATGCTCAAAGTGAGCCGAGAGCGAACCGTCAGTTGTGAGAACAGTCCATCCGTCCGGAAGAATCTTAACATCACTTGAGCCTTCGTTAATCATTGGCTCAATCGCAAGAGTCATTCCCGGAAGCAATCGGATTCCCCTGCCGGCTGCTCCGAAATTCGGAACCTCCGGTGCTTCGTGCAGATGGGTACCTATTCCGTGGCCCACAAACTTGCGGACAACTGAATACCCACGAGCCTCGACATACGACTGCACTGCGTTACTGATATCACCGATTCTGCCGCCCGATACAGCCTTCTTGATGCCTTCGTAAAGGCTCTCTTTGGTTGTATCCATCAGCCGCTTCGCTGCGAGTGAAATATCTCCGCAAGCGAAAGTAGCAGCATTATCGCCGTGGTATCCCTGAAACTCAGCGCCGAGGTCGATACTAACTATATCTCCCTCTTTGAGTATCCGCTTTGCAGACGGAATGCCGTGAATAACCTCGTTGTTAATAGATATACAGGCGGTTGCGGGATAACCCTGATAATTTTTAAAATTAGGGGTTCCGCCCTGACTTCTGATATAATCTTCAGCCAGTTTATCAATTTCAGCCGTGCTAACGCCCGGCTCAACCGCCTTACCTGCTATTTGTAATGCTCCGGCCGCTATTCTGCAAGCTTCACGCATTATTTTAAGCTCACGACCGGTTTTAAGCACTATCATACTTAATTCTCCAATGCGGCAAGAACAAGGCGGGTTGTATCCTCAACCTTATCCTGACCTTCTACCATAAGAAGCTTTCCGGCGGCTTTATAATAATCTTTAAGCGGCTCTGTCTGCTCGTGATAAACACCGAGTCTGTTAAGAACAGTTTCAGGCTCATCATCCTTACGAATTACAAGAGCACCGCCGCAAAGGTTACAAACGCCTTCCTTTTCGGGCTTCTTATACTCTGTGTGGTAGCTGGCACCGCACTTCTCGCAAACTCTTCTTCCTGACATACGCTTAACGATTTCTTCATCTGCAACCTCAATAGAAAGTGCAGCATCGATACCGAAGCCCATATTGTCAAGTGCTTCTGCCTGCGGAATGGTGCGGGGGAAACCGTCGAGAATGTAACCGTTCTGGCAGTCATCCTCGGCTAAGCGTTCCTTGATGATGCCGATAACAACATCATCGGGAACGAGATTTCCTGCATCAATGTATGATTTTGCTTTAAGTCCCATTTCCGTACCGTTTTTAAGTGCAGCACGAATAATGTTGCCGGTGGAAATGGTGGGAATGTTATATTTCTCTGAAATTATTTCAGCCTGAGTGCCTTTACCGGCACCGGGCGCACCTAAAAGAATGAGTTTCATAAATTTGCTCCTCAAATCTTAGTCAAGGAATCCCTTATAATGACGCATCATCATCTGGGACTCAAGATTACGAACTACATCAAGAGCAACACCAACCATAATGAGTACCGAAGTACCGCCGAGCGAAATGTTGATTCCGCCAACATTGCCGATAATAATCGGTAAAATGGCTATAGCACTAAGGAAAATAGCACCCATAAGTGTTATTCTTGATAAGATCTTTGAAATAAAATCAGATGTGGGCTTTCCGGGACGGATACCGGGAATGGCACCGCCGTTCTTACGCAGATTGTTAGCCATTTCAACAGGATTAAACTGAATGGTTGCATAGAAATATGCAAAACCGATAATCATTATGAAATAGATTGCTGCGTAGAAAAGGCCCTGAACGCTGAACAATGATAAGAACTTATACATAGAAGTGTTTGTGTTCTTCATGAAGCCTAAAATCATTGTTGGAAGCATAAGAATTGAAGAAGCGAAGATTATGGGCATAACACCTGACATATTAACCTTAATCGGAATATGGGTGTTCTGGCCGCCATACATCTTGTTTCCAACAACCCTCTTAGCATACTGAACCGGAATTCTGCGTTCTGCAGCAGTCATCCAAACGATGAATGCGATTACAACTAAGAACGCTAAAATAATACCGATTACTGCTACATACTGCTCATACTGAATGTATCCCCATAAAGCACGGAACGCCTGAGGTCCACGTGAAAGGATACCTGCGAAAAGCAGAATGGAAATACCGTTGCCGATACCCTTTGAGTCAATCTGCTCACCGAGCCACATTACAAGAGCAGAGCCAGCTGTAAACGCGAGAACTATAACAAATCCTGCAAATACTGTAGCGCCACCTGTAACGCTCAAATAGGTCGACTGCTCACCGCCGCCATTCTTCAAATAAATGAAGTAGGCAATACCCTGAATAAGAGCTAAGATAACGGTTGCATAACGGGTAATCTGAGCTAACTTCTTCTGTCCCTCTTCGCCTTCCTTCTGCAATCTCTCGAGTGCAGGAATTGCAACGCAGAGAAGCTGAATGATAATTGAAGAGTTAATGTACGGGGTAACCGACATGGCGAAGATTGCACCATATTCAAGGCCGCCGCCCGTTAAAATAGAAAGATAGCTGAAAAAGTCATTTGTAGCACCCGATGCTGCTGCAGTTGCAAGAGCCTCAGGATTTACAAAAGGAACCGGAATAACCGAACCTACGCGGAAAACGATTATAATGAAGATGGTGAAAAGAATCTTATTGCGGATTTCTTTTACCTTCCAGGCATTTCTTAATGTCTCTAACATTAAATCACCTCGGCCTTTCCGCCGGCATTAGCAATTTTCTCGGCAGCAGAAGCAGAATAAGCATTAAGCTTAACTTCAAGCTTCTTAGTAAGCTTACCGTTGCCTAAAACCTTAACAGGAAGGTTTGCTTTTTTGATTATTCCTTTGCTTGCTAAAGCCTGAACATCTACAACGCTACCGTCCTCGAACACTTCTAAAGCGGAAACATTGATAGCTACCCATTCTTCAGCGAAAATATTATTGAAGCCACGCTTCGGAACTCGTCTTTGAAGAGGCATCTGACCGCCTTCAAAGCCGAATCTCTGACTGTAACCTGCACGGGCTTTCTGACCCTTATGGCCCTTACCGGCGGTTTTGCCGTTACCTGAACCATGGCCTCTGCCTATGCGCTTAGCCTCCTTTTTGGAGCCTAAAGCCGGAGCTAATTCATGCATTTTCATTGTTCGCACCTCCTTGCTTATTTCGCAGTTACACTGCATTGCCGCATTTGCGGCCTATAAGGTTTTCGGCTTATGCCTTAACCTCAGTAACCTCAACGAGGTGGCTTACCTTGTTGATTTTGCCTCTGGTCTGAGCATTATCGGGCTGAATATTTTCATCACCGATTTTATGAAGACCGAGTGCTTTAACAGTTGCTATTTGGTCTTTCTTAGAACAAATGATGCTTTTAACAAGCTTTACTTTAAGACAAGCAGACTTTTTAGTTGCCATAATTCTGCTCCTCCTTAACCTACGATTTCCTTAACTGATTTGCCACGGATAGCCGCAACTTCCTCAGCGCTACGTAATGATGCAAGACCTGCTACGGTTGCACGAACTACGTTGCAAGGATTATTTGAACGTAAAGCCTTTGTACGAATGTCGGAAATACCAACAGTCTCAACAACGGCACGAACCGCACCGCCTGCAATAACTCCGGTACCGGGTGCTGCAGGCTTTAAGAGAACTCGGCCTGCGCCGAACTCACCAATAACCTCGTGCGGAATGGTTGTACCCTTTAAGGATACCTTAATAAGATTTTTCTTGGCGTCTTCAATACCCTTACGGATAGCGTCCGGAACTTCGCCGGCTTTACCCATACCGTAACCAACGATACCGTTGCCGTCTCCAACTACAACGAGAGCAGAGAACTTCATAATTCTACCACCCTTAACGGTCTTGGAAACACGGTTTATAGCGACAACCTTTTCTTTTAAATCTAATGTTGATGCGTCAATATTTGTAGCCAAAAGTATTCCTCCTTATTAGAACTTAAGGCCGCCCTCGCGGGCACCTTCGGCAAGCTCCTTGACACGGCCGTGATAAATGTATCCGCCGCGGTCAAAAACAACCTCGGTGATGCCCTTTTCAGCGGCACGTTTAGCAATTAACTGTCCAACCTTACGAGCTCCCTCTTTGTTACCGCCGGAAATACCGAAATCTTTTTCGTTAGATGCGGCAGCTGCGAGAGTAACTCCGTTTACATCATCGATAAGCTGGGCGTAAATGTTGCTGTTGGAGCGGAATACATCAAGGCGGGGACAAGCAGCTGTGCCATTAATCTTAGAACGAACTCTGGCATGGCGCTTAATTCTAGCCTTATTGCTGTTAGGTTTTGTAACCACTTTACATACACTCCTTTATTATTTCTTTCCACCCTTGGCGGCCTTACCTTCTTTGCGGCGGATATACTCGTCAACATACTTGATACCCTTGCCCTTGTAAGGCTCCGGAGGACGCTTCTCGCGTACCTCAGCTGCAAACTGGCCTACCTTCTGCTTATCGGCACCGCTGATAATAATTTTATTAGGAGCGGGTACCTCGATGGAAATGCCGGCAATCTCAGGCATAATTACCTGATGAGAAAAGCCGAGATTCATTACAAGATTATTTCCCTGCTTCTGAACACGGTAACCAACACCGTTAACCTCGAGCTCTTTAGAATAGCCCTTGGAAACACCCTCAACCATGTTAGAGATAAGGGTACGGGTTAAACCGTGAAGAGAACGGTGGTTCTTGTTATCGGACGGGCGGGTAACGATAATTTCGGAACCCTCCATAGCAATAGCCATGTCAGAATTAAAAGTATTCTTAAGCTCGCCCTTAGGTCCCTTAACGGTAACCTCAGAACCGTTGATTTTAACTTCAACACCTGCAGGAATTGTGATAGGTTTCTTTCCTATTCTTGACATCCTAGAGCACCTCCTTACCAAACATATGCGAGCACTTCGCCGCCTACGTTGGCTTTGCGTGCGTCTTTGTCTGTCATTATTCCCTTAGAGGTGGAGAGGATTGCGATACCAAGGCCTTTCATAACCTTAGGCATATCCTCAACATTGGTATAAATACGCAAACCAGGCTTCGAAACTCTGCGAATGCCGGTGATAATCTGCGATTTATTCTGGCCGTATTTCAATGTGATATGAATTACGCCCTGCTTACCGTCTTCTAAAACGGTGAAGCTTTGTATATATCCTTCGTCAAGTAAAATCTGGGCAATAGCCTTCTTTACCTTTGACGCAGGAACATCTACCGAATCATGCTTTGCTGAAGAAGCATTACGAATTCTCGTAAGCATATCAGCTATTGTATCGGTGATTTGCATGCCGTCTACCTCCTTATAGCTCTGCGCCTTACCAGCTAGCCTTCTTTACTCCGGGAATCTCGCCCTTATAAGCGAGTTCTCTGAAGCATATACGGCAGATACCGTACTTGCGAAGATAAGCGTGCGGGCGGCCGCAGATTTTACATCTGTTATACTCTCTTGTTGAAAACTTTGCAGGTCTTGCCTGCTTAACTTTCATAGCAGTCTTAGCCATAATACCTCTCCTTACTTCGCAAACGGAGCACCCATGAGTGTTAATAGCTCACGAGCCTCTTCGTCCGTATTGGCTGTGGTAACGAAAATAATATCCATACCGCGAACCTTATCGATTTTCTCGTACTCGATTTCAGGGAAAATCAACTGCTCCTTAACGCCCATAGCATAGTTACCACGGCCGTCAAAAGCGTTGGGGTTGATACCTCTGAAGTCTCTAACTCTTGGGAGAGCTGCATTGAAAAGTCTCTCAACGAATTCATACATTCTCTCGCCTCTGAGTGTAACCTTAACGCCGATAGGCATTCCCTCACGAAGCTTAAAGTTCGCAACGGATTTCTTAGCACGGCAAGGAACGGCTTTCTGACCTGTGATTTTGCCGAGGTCGGTGATGATAGCATCAATAGCCTTGGCATTATCCTTTGCCTCGCCTGCGCCTACATTGATAACGACTTTATCGAGCTTCGGAATCTGCATAACACTCTTATAGCCGAACTTCTTCATCAATGCGGGTGCAACGGAAGCTTTATATTCATTAGCTAAATTTGACATTGTCAGTTCCTCCTACTCTTAAAAAGTCTCGCCGCACTTTTTGCAGATGCGGTCTTTTTTGCCATCCTCGTAAACCTTAACGCCTACTCTGGTAGCTTTATTGCATTTGGGGCAAACAAGCTGAACCTTAGAAGCATAGATAGCACTCTCGGTCTCAATGATACCCGAGGGGTCGCCTGCCTTGCGGGGCTTAACATGCTTCTTAACCTTGTTTAATCCCTCAACTATAACTTTACCCTCTTTGGGGCTAACCTCAAGAACCTTACCGGTCTTATTGCGGTCCTTTTTGTCTCCTGTGAGGAGCATTACGGTATCGCCGGTCTTAATGTGAAGCTTACTCATTATTCTTTACCTCCCATTAAAGTACTTCCGGAGCAAGAGAAAGAATCTTAGTGTAATCCTTCTCACGAAGCTCACGGGCTACCGGTCCAAAAATACGGGTACCACGAGGGTTCTTATCCTCACGGATAATAACAGCCGCATTTTCGTCAAATCTGATGTATGTGCCGTCATTGCGACGAAGACCCTTAGCAGAACGAACTACAACGGCCTTAACAACATCGCCCTTCTTAACAGTACCGCCGGGAGCGGCCTTCTTAACAGAAGCAACGATAACATCGCCAATGTTGGCATACCTCCTTCTGGAGCCTCCAAGAACTCGGATGCACATAATTTCTTTAGCACCCGTATTGTCGGCAACCTTGAGGTAACTCTGTTGTTGTATCACAGTGTTTTCCTCCTTGTTAGACTACTTAGCCTTCTCGATTACTTCAACCAAACGCCATCTCTTATCTTTAGAGAGCGGTCTGGTTTCCATAATAAGAACTCTGTCGCCAATGCCACAGGTATTGTTCTCATCGTGAGCTTTAAGTCTGATAGTGTTCTTAATAATCTTCTTGTAGAGCGGATGCTTAACGTTGTCCTCAATAGCAACAACGATGGTCTTATCCATCTTATCGCTTACAACCTTACCCACTCTTGTTTTACGAAGGTTTCTTTCGCTCATCTCAGCTTACCTCCCTTTCAAGCGTTAGTGCTGTTTTTGATTTCGTTCTCGCGGATAATTGTCTTGATGCGAGCGATATCTTTCTTAACAGCAACGATACGCATGGGGTTTTCGAGCTGGTTAATGGCGAGTTGGAAACGAAGGTTGAATAATTCTTCCTTTAACTTTGCCAACTGCTCATTGAGCTCGGGTAAAGTATTTTCTCTGATTTCCTTTGCTTTCATTACTGCTCACCACCCATTTCCTGCTTGTTTACAAACTTACACTTAATAGGAAGCTTGTTAGCTGCGAGACGCATAGCCTCACGGGCTAACTCCTCGCTAACTCCACCGATTTCAAACATAACTCTGCCGGGTTTAACAACAGATACCCAATACTCAGGTGAACCTTTACCTGAACCCATTCGGGTTTCAGCGGGTTTCTCAGTGATTGGCTTATCGGGGAAAATCTTAATCCAAACCTTACCGCCACGCTTGATATAACGAGTCATAGCAATACGGGCAGCTTCTATCTGGTTAGAGGTAATCCACGCCGGCTCCAAAGCCTGAAGACCAAAATCGCCGTGAGTTACGGTGTTGCCTCTGAGGGCTTTACCTGTCATACGACCGCGATGAACTCTGCGGTACTTAACACGCTTCGGCATTAACATTAGCGGGTGCCTCCTTCCTTCTTCTTGGGACGGTTATCGGAAAGAACCTCGCCCTTGTAAATCCAAACCTTAACGCCAAGCTTGCCGTAGGTTGTGTCAGCCTCTGCAAAGCCGTAATCAATGTCAGCTCTGAGGGTCTGAAGCGGAATGGTTCCTTCGTGATACTGTTCGCTTCTTGCGATTTCAGCACCGCCAAGACGGCCTGAAACCTGAGTTTTGATACCCTTAACGCCAAGACGCATAGCTCTGCCGATGGCAAGCTTCATAGCGCGGCGGAAAGAGATACGCTTTTCAAGCTGAGTCGCAATGTTCTCAGCAACAAGCTGTGCATTTGCATCGGGGCTCTTAATCTCAACAATGTTGATGATTACGGGCTTACCGAGCTTGTTCTGGCAGGTTGCACGGAGCTTTTCAATTTCGCTGCCGTTACGACCGATTACCATACCGGGTTTTGCACAGTGAATGTGTAATCTTACACGCTTTTCATCACGTTCGATTTCGATTTTTGCAATACCTGCTGTGTAAAGTGCTTTCTTCAGGTATTTACGGAGGTTGTAGTCCTCAACCAATGTGTCACCAAAGGTGCCCTTATTGGCAAACCAACGTGAGTCCCAGTTTTTAATTACGCCCACACGCATACCGTGGGGATTAACCTTCTGGCCCATAACTTAACCTCCTTTTAGATTTCGCGTTCTTTAAGAACGATGGTCATATGGCTTGTTCTCTTTAAAATGCGGTGAGCTCTGCCGTGGTCCTTTGGACGAATTCTCTTAAGAGTAGGTCCGGGGCAAACAAAGCACTCAGCAACATAAAGACGAGAAACGTCCATATTGTGATTGTTTTCTGCGTTAGCGATAGCTGATGCTAAAAGCTTTTCTAAATACTCGCAAGCGGACTTAGGAGTAAATTTGAGAATAGCCATAGCTTTGTCAGCATCTTGATTACGGATTAAATCCATAACAATTTTCACCTTACGGGGTGAAATACGAGCATATTTAAGTATTGCTCTTGCTTCCATTGTTTACTCTCCTTTCAGCCGCTTACTTACCGCTGGTTTTAGAACCTGCGTGGCCTTTGAATGTTCTTGTCGGTGCAAATTCACCGAGCTTGTGTCCAACCATATCCTCAGTTACATAAACCGGAACGTGCTTACGTCCGTCATGAACTGCAAAGGTGTGTCCGACGAAATCGGGGAATATGGTTGATGAGCGGCTCCAAGTTTTAAGAACTCTCTTTTCGCCGGCTGCATTCATTTCTTTGACTCTTTTGAGCAAAACAGGTTGCACATAAGGGCCTTTTTTAATGCTTCTTCCCATGATTAAAATCTCCTTTCGTCGTCTTACTTACGGCGTTTTACGATATACTTATCGCTAGCCTTATTCTTCTTGCGGGTCTTGTAACCCAAGGTGGGTTTACCCCAAGGAGTAACAGGTCCGGGACGTCCGATGGGGGACTTACCTTCACCACCACCGTGGGGGTGGTCGCAGGGGTTCATTACAGAACCGCGAACTGTAGGTCTCCAACCCATGTGGCGCTTACGTCCTGCTTTACCATAGTTAATGTTAGCATGCTCGGGATTCGAAACAGTACCAACAGTAGCCATACATTTTACCGGAACATTGCGAAGCTCGCCAGAGGGCAAACGAAGCAATGCCATTCCGTTTTCTTTAGCCATAAGCTGAGCCATGTTACCAGCTGAACGAGCGAGCTGAGCGCCCTTGCCGGGATAAAGCTCAATGTTATGAAGGAAAGTACCAACAGGGATATTAACGAGCGGTAAAGCGTTACCGGGCTTAATATCAGCGTCAGGTCCGCTAACGATTACATCGCCCACCTTGATTTCCTGGGGGGCTATGATGTAACGCTTCTCGCCATCCTCATACTGAACGAGGGCGATGAATGCGGAACGGTTGGGGTCATACTCAAGGGTAAGAACGGTTGCGGGAATTCCGAAACGCTCTCTCTTGAAATCGATGACTCTGTACTTTCTGCGGTTGCCGCCGCCTCTGTGGCGAACGGTGATTCTGCCGTAGCTATTTCTACCGGCATTGTTCTTAAGAGGTTCAAGCAAACTTCTCTCGGGTGCTACCTTAGAAAGACCTGAATAATCCATAGAGGTCATATTACGGCGACCGTTAGTAGTCGGCTTGTAATGTTTAATAGCCATTTAATTTCACTCTCCTATTTTTGGCTTAGCGAAGCCTTAGGGCTTCATACATCACCGAAAATCAGTGATAACTCACTGCTAAGTTTTACATAAGTCCATCAAAGAACTCAATCGGCTTAGAATCAGCCTTAAGAGTTACGATAGCCTTTTTCCAAGAAGCTGTGTAACCGCTGTAACGGCCCATTCTTCTCTGCTGACCACGAACATTGATGGTGTTAACCTTAGCAACCTTAACCTTGAAAAGCTCTGCAACAGCAGCAGCTATTTCGATTTTGTTAGCGTCCTTAGCTACCTTGAAGGTGTATTTCTTGTCTGCAATACCAGACATGCTCTTCTCGGTAATAACCGGAGCTATAATGATATCCTGTGCGGCTTTCATTATGCGTATACCTCCTCAAGTTTTGCTACTGCGCCCTTAACGATAATCAAGGTATCAGCGTTGATTACGTCATAGGTGTTAATGGTGTTTACCTGAGCGGATTTGGCACCGGGGATGTTAGCGATGCTCTTAACTGCAAATGCATCGTTATTCTCAAGAACGATAAGAGCCTTCTTGCCAGCGCCGATAGCCTTTAAGCAATCAGCAACAACCTTAGTCTTGTAAGTTTCGAGCTTTAACTCATCGAGAACGATAAGAGAGTTCGAAAGAAGCTTATCAGATAAAGCCGATTTAAGAGCAAGTCTTCTAACCTTCTTGTTGAGAGAGTAAGAATAATCTCTCGGCTTTGGTGCGTGAACGATACCGCCGTGTCTCCACTGGGGAGCTCTGGTTGAGCCCTGTCTTGCATGACCGGTTCCTTTTTGTCTCCAAGGCTTTTTGCCGCCTCCGGAAACTTCGGTACGGGTCAGAGTGGATTGTGTGCCCTGTCTTTTGTTAGCAAGGTAGTTAACAACTGCCATATGCATAACAACTGCATTGGGTTCAATTCCGAAAATAGCATCGCTTAAAGTGATTTTGCCAACTTTATTGCCTGCCATATCGAGTACTGCTATATTAGCCATAATTCAGAACACTCCTTCCCTTAAGCCTTAACGCTATCGAAAAGAACAACGATTCCGCCCTTGGGACCGGGAACGGCACCCTTAACAGCGATTAAGTTCTTCTCAGCGTCTACCTTAACAACACTCAAGTTCTGAACGGTTACACGCTCATTACCTAAATGTCCTGCCATTTTCTTGCCCTTGAAAACTCTTGAAGGACTGGAACAAGCACCGAGAGAACCACCGTGACGGTGAACAGGGCCTGTACCGTGAGACTCTTTAAGACGGCCAAAGTTCCAGCGCTTAATTGTGCCGGCATAACCTTTACCTTTAGAAGTGCCTCTAACATCAACAGCTTCGCCTTCTGCAAAAACGTCTGCCTTGATGATATCGCCAACATTCATAGCTGCTGCATCATCAAAACGGAACTCACGAAGAACCTTCTTCGGAGCAACATCGCCTTTTGCGAAATGACCTTTCATGGGTTTGTTTACCTTTGAAGCCTTGAGGTCGCCGAAGCCAACCTGAACTGCTTCATAACCGTCATTCTCGGTTGTTTTCTTCTGAGCTATTACGCAGGGACCTGCTTCAATAACTGTAACCGGAACAACGTTTCCGTTTGCATCAAAAAGCTGGGTCATACCAAGCTTCTTGCCAACGATTCCTTTTGTCATAATTTTTTCCTCCTTTGGTTATTGGTTGGTTTCCCAACATGACCGTAAGTGTGAACCGAACACCTAAATATATATTAAAGCTTGATTTCGATTTCAACACCGGCGGGGAGCTCAAGTCCAGTTAAAGCCTCAACAGTTTTGTTGGAAGGTCTGATAACATCGATGAGCCTTTTGTGTGTCCTCATTTCGAACTGCTCACGGCTGTCCTTATACTTATGAACAGCGCGAAGGATAGTTACGATTTCTTTCTCGGTCGGGAGCGGAACGGGTCCTGAAACACGAGCGCCTGTACGTTTAGCGGTTTCCACAATCTTTTCTGCGGACTGGTCTACAAGTGCGTGGTCGTAACCTTTGATTCGAATTCGGATTTTTTCTTTCACTGCCATGTGAATTTCGCCTCCTTAAATAGTTGGCGGGCAAAACTTACAACGTGCCGTGTTTTTCTTTTCGGCACATTATAAAACCGGATATTGCTGGGGTCTCAGTCAATTCCGGACGGCGAATCGCTTCGCCGTTGCACATAACGGTCGCAAGTTTCCTTTACGTGCTCCAATACTTTCGCCCGGTTTAAAATCGGACATACTCCGCGGAAATTTCCCCATTCGAGATGGGCCACCTCCCGCATCAACGCATGTTTTACGCCATACTTTCACAGCGTACTGTGGTATCATAACATAAATACTTTCAAAAATCAAGCATTTTTTCGAACTTTTTTAATTATTTTTTCAGATTTGTGGCAAGTCTTAAAAAAGGCACAATATCTTGTGTTTAGATATAAAAAGCGGACCTTTCGGTCCGCCATACACATATATATAATATATACTACACCGCCAAAATACTGTATCCAAACGGTAATAGCTTGAGTTTTCGGTTTTCTATGCCGTTTCCTATAAGGACTTTGGCATTTTCGAACTCTTTAGGCAACTCGATTTCCCTTATTTCTTCTGAACGGTTAACCGCAATCAAAGCCTTTGCCTTTTCGTTTTCCCTTATGAAAGACACAAGGTTGTTATCCGCACTGAGCGGAACAAAGTCCCCCGAAACAAATGCTTTGCAGTTTCTTCTGGCTTTTCCGAGTGCTTTATAGAACTCAACAAGTTCGGTGTTTTCCTTGCCCCAAGGGTAACCTGCACGGCAGAATGGGTCGCCAAAGCCTTGCATACCCGCCTCATCGCCGTAATAAATACTCGGTACTCCCGGCAGAGTGAACTGCAGAACTGCCGCTAGTCTTAAAAGCTTTAAGGCTCTTTCATACTGCCATTCGTTAAGGAAAGAATGGGACTGTGCCTCTCTGTTACCGTCAAGCATATTATCGGCACCAAGTCTTGTTAAAATTCTTGCAGTATCGTGAGTTCCGATATGGTTCATAAGGGTTTTAACCGCTGCTGGCGGATAGTTTTCGGTTATATCAAGCACTGTGTTTATAATATGTGTGCCGCTTCTGCCCTTTAAAAAATCAACTATTGCATTTGCAAAGGGATAATTCATAACCGAATCAAGCTGTTTGCCCCTTAAAAATCTTCGGCGGTAGCCGTAGCTTATTTTATTGGTTGCATCCTCCCAGACCTCGCCGAGAAGGTAGTTATCTTCACCCTCAGCCTTTAAAGCTTTACGGATATTATCCAAAAACTCATCAGGCAATTCATCTGCAACATCAAGCCGCCATCCCTTAATTCCCTTTTTAAGCCAATAGCGAATGACTCCGTTTTCGCCCGTTATAAACTCGGTAAACTCGGGTGAATTTTCGTTGGTTTCTGGCAGGGTTTTAATACCCCACCAAGCCGCATATCTATAAGGGTATTCAGTAAAATTAAACCACTTGAAATAAGGAGAGTCTTTTGATTGCACCGCTCCCAAGGAATCATATCTTCCCTTAGCGTTGAAATAAACGCTGTCATCCCCTGTATGAGAGAAAACGCCGTCAAGAACTATATAAATGCCCTTTTTCTTAGCCTTCTTTACAAGGCTTTCAAGGTCCTTTTCATCACCTAAAAGGGAATCAATTTTCATATAATCCGCTGTGTTATAGCGGTGGTTTGAATGAGCCTCGAAAATCGGGTTTAAGTAAATGCAGTTAACCCCCAAGGAAGCTAAATAATCAAGCTTTTCCTCGATTCCCAAAAGGTCGCCCCCGTAATAATCATTACCGAGGCGGCATGTATCGTTTGGTTGGCGGAATTCGGGTTGTTTTGCCCAGTCATCTACTATATATCTATCCTCTGGGACATTATTTTTTTTAGCCCCCGAACTAAAAAACCTATCGGGGAATATTTGATAAATTATTCCGCCATCCAACCAATCAGGAGTTTTAAAATCTTTGTTATAAACCGTTTGCTGCCAAGAAGCGCCATCTTTTGATACAATACCCAAAGAGGTCTCGGTTTTGGTAACAAAGAATTCACCGTAATCGCTTGTGTACCTGAAAGAATACCAATAAAGCCCCTCTTCGAGACTTATTTCGGTATCATAAAATCTATAATCTTCAAGCCATTCCCTCGGCTCTAATTTTATATGCCAAGGATTATCCCATTCATCTTTTCTTAAAATGAGAAAGGCCTCATGGACATGAGCATCATTATGCAGCAAAAGCCTTAGCCGAAGGGCTTCCCCCTCGGCTATGGCTCCTATTTTTTCACGGTATATTTTGTTTCTCGAATCAAACGGATAATATTGCATTTCTTACTCAACCGGCTTTACATGCCAGATATCCCTTGCATAGTCTTCAATAGAACGGTCTGCTGCAAATATACCCGATTTTGCGATATTAGTCAAGGACATCTTATTCCATACCTCTTTATTATTATAAAGCTCGGTTGCCCTTTTCTGAGCCTTAGAATAATCGGCGAAATCAGCCAAAGCCATATATCTATCGTTATTTTTAAGGGAATTATAGATATTATCGAAGGGCTGACCTGCAACACCCTTACCGATAAAGTCAAGAGCGGCTTTAAGCTCGGGGTTGTTATTATAATAGCCTATGGGTGAATATCCTGTTTTCTGCAATGAAAGAACTTCGGGTGTTTGCATACCGAAGATGATGATATTCTCATCACCAACAGCCTTGTGAATTTCAACGTTTGCACCGTCCTCAGTGCCGAGTGTTACAGCGCCGTTCATCATAAGTTTCATATTACCCGTTCCGCTTGCCTCTGTTGAAGCCAAGGAAATCTGCTCACTTATATCAGCAGAGGGTATCATAAGCTCGGCAAGGCTAACCTTATAATCCTCAAGGAAAAAAATCTTGATCTTATCCTTAACCGCACGGTCATTTTCAATAACGGTTGAAAGCTTATAAATCATCTGAATAATCTCTTTTGCAAAGAGATAGCCTGCCGCAGCTTTTGCACCGAAGATATAGGTCTTAGGTGTAAACTCAGCATTGGGATTCTCCTTTAAATAGAGATAATCGCTGATGATATTAAGAGCATTGAGGTGCTGACGTTTATATTCGTGCAAGCGTTTTACCTGCATATCGAAAATCGAATCGGGGTTTAAAGAAACAGAATAGTTATCCTTAACATAATTTGCAAAACGAACCTTATTCTGATGCTTGATTTCTGCTAACTTTTCAAGTACCTGCTTTTCATCCTTATACTGCATAAGCTTTTCAAGCTCGGAAGCATCCTTGATAAAGCCATCGCCGATAAGCTCGGTAAGATAAGAGGTTAAAGCGGGGTTTGCCTGACAAAGCCATCTTCTATGAGCAATACCGTTAGTAACATTGGTGAACTTTTCGGGAGTCATACGGGCATAATCCTTGAAAAGCTCTTTGACCAAGATTTCACTATGAAGCTTGGAAACTCCGTTAACAGTATGACAGGTTGCAACGCAAAGGTTTGCCATTCTGATAACTCCGTTGGAAATAACAGCGGTGCGTTCAGCAAGGTCATAATCACCGGTTTTAGAGATAACTTCCTCTCTGTAACGGCGGTCTATTTCCTTGATAATCTGATAAATTCTCGGGATTCTCTCTTTAATAAGAGATTCAGACCAACATTCAAGAGCCTCAGCCATAATGGTATGGTTAGTGTAAGCCACTGTGCCCTTAACCAAATCCCAAGCCTTTTCCCAACCGTATCCGCATTCATCAAGCAAGAAACGCATAAGCTCAGGGATACATAAGGTCGGGTGGGTATCATTTATATGAATAGCAACCTTTTCGGGCAGGTTTTCAAGGGTGTTATACTTATGAAGATGTCTTTTAAGAATATCCTGAACAGAGGCAGAAACTAAGAAATACTGCTGACGAAGACGGAGCGATTTACCCTCAATATGATTATCCTCAGGATATAATACCTTGGAAATTGTCTCGGTCATAGCTCTCTGCTCAAGGGCTCTTACATAATCTCCCTGATTAAATGCCGACATATCAAAGTCCTGGCATTCAGCACTCCAAAGACGCAAAGCGTTAACAGTTTTTCCGTCCTTACCTGCAACCATAAGGTCATAAGGAACAGCACGTACAGTCTGATAACCTGTATGCTCAATATGATGGTAGCTTCCGTCCCACCATTCGTTGATTTTGCCGTCAAAATTAACATCAACCGCACTTGCGGGTTTAGCCTCAAGCCATACTCCGCCGCCGGGAAGCCAGAAATCAGGCATCTCGGTCTGCCAACCCTCAATAAGCTTCTGGCGGAAGATACCAAGCTCATACTTAATGCAATATCCCATAGCGGGGTAACCGCCCGAAGATAAAGAATCAAGGAAGCAGGCAGCAAGACGGCCAAGACCGCCGTTTCCAAGACCTGCATCAGGCTCGAAATCATAAAGCTTATCAAGCTTAACCTTGAACTTGGAAAGGGCTTTCTGCATAGTATCGGTTAAATCTAGATTATAAAGGTTGTTTTTGAGAGAACGGCCCATAAGGAACTCCATACTCATATAATAAACAGTTTTAGCCTCCTGCTCATCAGTTGCCTTTTTAAACTGAGCACGGCGTTCATTCATAAGCTCAATAAGAACTAAAACGCAGGCCTTATAAAAAAGCTCATCAGAAGCAAGCTCGGGCGAAACACCAAAGTTATGCGAAAGCTTTCTTTCAATCATAGCGGATAATGATGATGCAGTTATTTTAGCCATGTTAACATCTCCTATATTACACAATAAAATTATATTGTTATTATTTACATATTATAATACAATATTCCGTTTGAATTTGCAAGTGTTATCTATAACTATAAATCAACTATTTTTTGTGCAATTTTACTAAAATTATTTTTTGAAATGGATTTTTTGAACATTTTTTCGGCATTTGATACAATTTTAAGGCAGTTTTTTCTATAAAAGCCTAAAACTGTATAAATTTTTCCTTTACTTTTGTTTCATAATATAATATAATATATACAGTAAAAATTTTAAGGAGACCGCTTTATGTTCAAGTATTTGAAAATTTGTCTTTGTGTTGTTTTAGTCCTTTGCTTGCTCTTGTTATCGGCTTGCACAAATTCAACAACAACGACAACTGTAGAAACCATTGATATACCAGTTGAGGGACCGATAAATTCCGATGATCCTTCAAGCGATTTAACGAATGATGAACCCAGTTCAAGCGACGGAGGAAACATAATGGATAATAACACTAAGCCTTTGAATTCAAATCCGAGTTCAACCGGTCAAACATCAACCCCCAGCAATCCCGATTGGGTTCCTGACCAGAGTATCGGTTCAGATAACAACCTCGGTTCAGCCACCGTTGGCGAAATTCAGACCGTTTTCACTCCCATCTCTCTCGCAGATGCTCAAAAGAACGCTAAAACCTATATGGACGCTATGGCTTCTCAGTATGGTATTACAGATATAAACGCCGTAAATTCCGGTATATATAATAGCGATAACTATCGCATTGCGAAGCTTATTGAAAAGGCTTTGAAGGGCGAAAACCTAACCATTGCGACTCTTGGCGGAAGTATAACAAACGGCGGTAAGGCGGACACCGCGGCAGACAGATATGCCAACCGCCTTCAAGACTGGTTCGAGGCAACCTTCCCCAACATTAAGGTTACCCTTATAAACGCAGGTATCGGCGCAACCACATCATCCTTCGGTCTTTACAGGCTTAATGAAGATGTTTTAATGTATGACCCCGACCTTATCATAATAGAATACGCAGGTAACGACGGCACAAGAGAGTATCTTGTTGAGCCTTATGAAGCACTTCTCAGAAGCGCTTTGAATTATAAAGAAGCTGCCGTTATTCCGTTCTATTTCGTGCATAAAGATAAAAAGAAAACCGCGCAGATAACACAACAGGCTACTGCCGACTACTATAACCTTCCTCAGATCAGTTATCTGGATGCCTATGGATCTTATTCAGATTGGAATAGTATGTTCCCTGCTACCGACACCATCCATCCAAGCTCTTTAGGACATATCAGAGCAGGATTTGCTCTTGGACAGTTGTTGACCAATGCTCTCAACAATTACAATTCTGCCCAAAAGAGCTATACTATACCTAGTGCTAAATATGCTTCCAGTTTGAACCACGGAAAGGATTATCTTGCTAAGGTTCAGTTTGAGCTCGGCAAAACCTCTTTCCTTAAAGCTGCGGTTGTTAACAACAAGGTTGAGGACCGCCCCTTAGAAAACAAAATCAAATTTGAAAACAACAATTTGTTCCTCAAGAAGGATGACCACAAATTAACTCATCATAATCTCGATTTGGTTACCGTTCCCAAGGGCAAAACCCTTAAACTTACCATAACGGATATTAAAGCATTCCTTATTATTATGGCAAGAGATACCGATTGCGGTAGTGACACTGAGATTGTTGTTACTGAAAATGACACCAAAAAGAAAACAACTTCAAGTCTGAATTGTTATTACAAAACATTGAATTTATGGGATTCCGGCATTCTCTATAGAACTTCTGACGGCAAAGCCCATTCAGTTACAGTTGAAATAACTCCGAAAGACGGTTCCTTCTCTTTCGCAGCCCTCGGACTTACAGATTAAAGAAAAACGACTACTGCTTCGGCAGTAGTCATTTTTTATATTTGCTCATCCCTTAAAGCATCATATTCTCTCGCGATAAATGCCCATGTTACAGGGCCTACCGCTCCTGTTTGCTCAAGCCCGAAAAGGCGCTGAAACTCCCTGACTGCCGCCTCTGTTTGTTCCCCGAAATAACCCGTAACTGAAAGCTCGGGGATTTCGGGGATATTTCGCCCTATAACATTAAGATAGCTCTGTAAATCAGAAACGCTCTCATTTCTCAAACCCTCGCTCAAGAAAAAGCCTGGGTATAGCTTTGCATTTTGCCCCTCATAGCCTTGGGGTAAAGACTCTACAGTTTCTCTGTAAATTCGGCTTATGGTATTCCAGGTTTCAAGGTCAACAATTCCCGTTGGCTCTAATCCATAAAACTCCTGAAACCTCTCAACCGCCGCTACTGTTGCCGAATCGAAGGTTCCGTTTAAGGGTACTGGCTCTAAGTTCCCGTTAAAATAAGCAATTATGCTAAGATAATATTGCACAGTTCTGACAGGGATTCCGCTATCCCCCTCGGCAACCTGATTAGCAAAAGGCACCGAAACCTCTTCAAGCGTTACTCCCTCGCTTGCAAGCTCCGAAAGACCCTTAACCCCTGTGTAATACCGCTTGATTTGATACCAAGTTGCCTTATCAACCTCGCCCGTTTGCCTTAGGGAAAAGATTTCCTGAAATTTTCTAACGGCGCTTTCGGTATCAACTCCGAATATTCCGTTCGGTTCCTCTATTCTAGGTATTGCGGGGTAGTTTCTTGCTATTCGGTTAAGCTGTATCTGAATAATTCTGACATTGTTACCCGCATCCCCAACCCTTAAAGGAACACCCGGATAAGATTCATCCACCTCGGCAACAGGTGCATTTTCAACAAGCCCTATGTCCTCGCCGTAATAATTTTGGAGTATTCTGAATGGGGTAAAGCCCTGATTCGCAAGGTCCACCGTTCCCCATTGGGAAAGACCTTCACACTGCGAGGTTGTTCCGTTGCAAAAGGCGGTGAAGAGTGGTTGCACCGAGCCTTGACGCACAACATAATCATTGAATATATCATCAACTATGTATCCTATATTTTCATAAATCTCTCTATCCTTAACATAGGCTTGGTCGAGACTTGTTGTGTTTGTTATATCAAAGTTATAGCCACGGGAAGGATACCATTCGGTATAAATTCTATTCAGCGCATAGGTGATTATCGCATAGATATTGGCTCTCAGCGCCTCTTCGGGCCAGGTTGGATAAATCTCGCTGGACGCCACATTTTTAACATACTCGCTAAAGGGCACTGTTACATTCTCGGCATTAGAATCGGGTGCGCCCAAATGAACAGTTATAGTTTCAGGAATTACAGGAAGCAATGTTTCGGGCATAATCTATAACCTCACAAATCATATTTTTCTGCTTCATCAAAAATCTGAGGGCCTTTGTTCTCCCCGGCAGTTTCCAATAACAGCATATTAGACCTTTGAAGCGAGGTAACACCGCTGAAAACAGG
>JAZPXP010000141.1:0-1985 GCA_045543715.1 Acutalibacteraceae bacterium | reverse complement strand
GCGGCTGCGAGATTATCGGCGTTGTTCTCAATCAGACCGAACAGCGCGGAAGCATAAACTCACGCTATCATAAACAGCCCTACGGGCCTTCATACACATCGAAAAAATAAAATTAAGGACTCAGGAAAAACTGAGTCCTTTTTCTATACTGTAATCTTTTCTTTTTCATAGGTTGGTTTTTTCTTAAGCTTTGCCGATATAAAAATCGGAAGATACATTATAAACATAACTATCGGCAAAAGTATTGGAAATCCCCAAAGATGACTGCCCAAAAGCTTTTCAAAAAGCTCCAACGGGTTGCCTTTATCGGGGCTCATTAAAAACATAAAATTTGTATCAAAAATAAGATTTATAAAATATATAGGAATTGCAAGACCGATAAGCAGCAAAATACATTTTGGCATTGTTTTGATATCAGGCTTAACTTCCCCACTTGTTACCAAAAGCAAGGGATACATAACAATAAGGGCGTGGATAGTAAAGCTATGTATATGGAAAAAGTTGGTGCAGGGCAACACTGTCCAATTAGGGAAAAGAAGTGCCAGCATAGCACCGGGGATACCTATATAATAAAGAAACTGACGTACAGTTTTGGTATGTTTTATGATATCAAACCCAATAAGCAGAATACTTATTCCGCATAAATGGAAGGGCAGATGACCAATGCCAAAATCACCGATTGCCGCCGCAACGATGTTCTTGATTATTTCGAATGCAACTATAACGCATCCTAAAACCGTTCTCATAACATTTCGTTTTTTAAGTGATAATCTACGATAAAGAACTATTGCAAAAGCAAAAACCAGAGCAAAGCATAAAAGCCATATTATATGGGTTGCACCGAAGGTGCTAAACCCCATTCCCTCAGGAATAGTTTCCTTAGTTTTAAAAAACATAAATCTCACCCCATATATCTTATCATAAAATGTCGAAAAAAGCAAACCCGAAGGCTTGCTTTTTTCATTTTCTATGATAAACATAATAAACGGTGATATCCATCTGTTCGCCGTTTATGGTGTTAACACCCGAAACGGTTATACCGTCTCCGCTAAGCAGTGTGTAATAAGTAGAATTGGCAGCTTTGGCGCGAAAAACATCAATTTCGCCGCACATTATGCGTATTTCTCCATTTATTACAACAATTCTGCCCCGTTTTCCAAGGATAACCTCTTCAACATCACCGTTTTCCTTTTTGATTCGGCGGGTTACATATTTAATCTCCCTGCCGTCCATCTGACGAAGAACATCTTTGTTTTTATCCTTTTTTAAAAAACTAAACATTTAAAATACCCTTTAATTCCTCTTGTTTTTTGTACTTATATTTGAGTTTGTAACTGCTGTTATATTTGCCGTCAGCTGTTTCAAGCTTTAAATAAAAGCAATCGCAGTTCTCAACATAGGGCAAAATAAAATTAAGACTGGGACCTATCTTATTTGTCAGAGCCTCAACCTCGCCCGTTTTCCAATTCACAAGTTCAAATCTCTCATTTCCTATTTCTATAAATGCATTGATTTTACTTTCTGCCACTTCCGGAGAGTTATTCAAAAGCCAAAGCTCTGCTGAGAAGCAGTCTCCCCCACCCCATACAAAATGAGGTATTCTAGCACTTGCAAGAACAGGCCTTAATGACTCCCTCATAGCAAAATATCCGGCTTTCTTAACATTTGGATAAGAAATTGCAGTATTATTTGCGGCGGTAATCCAAGGCTCAGTAAAGCACCAATTTATAGCCATTGAGCAATAGGGCCATTTTCTTCTTGCTTCCTCAAAAATCGCCTTATAGCCTACCTCCTGAAGCCACCAAGATTTCTCGACTGCATCCTCTAGACTCTTAGGCTCACCGAAATAATAACGAAGGGTCGAAAGACAAAGCCAACTATCACCAACCCAAGCTGAAAATCCGTGGTGCAATCTCCAGCTTTCAGTTTCTTCTATTGGGAAAAGCTCGTTTTTGGGGATGATTTTTTTCAGTTGTTCAACAGGA
>JAZPXP010000140.1:0-5749 GCA_045543715.1 Acutalibacteraceae bacterium | reverse complement strand
ATAAACGAGGGCGAGGTTAAGATTTATGCCTGCGGACCTACAGTTTATAACTATATCCATATCGGAAATGCAAGACCCCTTTGCGTTTTCGATGTTCTTCGCCGTTATTTTGAGTGGAGAGGACTTAAGGTTAATTTCGTTCAGAACTTCACCGATATTGATGATAAACTTATAAACAAGGCAAACGAAGAGGGAATAACTGTTCCTGAGGTTGCCGAAAGATTTATAAAGGAATTCTGGGCCGATGCCAAGGGGCTTAATGTCCGAGAGGCAACAGTTCACCCTAAGGCCACCGAAAATATCGAGCAGATACAGGGTATTATTTCTTCTCTTATCGAAAAGGGCTATGCCTATGAGGCGGGCGGAGATGTTTATTACAGAGCCAAGAAATTCGATGAATACGGCAAGCTTTCTCATCAACCGCTTGAGGATTTAGAGGCGGGTGCAAGAATAGAGACAGGCGATATCAAGGAAAACCCGATGGATTTCTGCCTTTGGAAAGGTGCAAAACCGGGCGAGCCTTTCTGGGAGTCGCCCTGGGGTAAGGGTAGACCTGGTTGGCATATTGAATGCTCGGCTATGGCAGGCAGATATCTTGGTAAAACCATAGATATCCATTGCGGCGGTCTCGACCTTATCTTCCCCCACCATGAAAACGAAATCGCTCAGAGTGAGGCGGCAAACGGCTGCGAGTTCGCTCATTACTGGATGCATAACGGCTTTATCAATGTTGATAACCATAAGATGTCAAAATCCCTTGGCAATTTCTTCACAGTGCGTGATGTTGCCGAGAAGTATGGCTATGAGCCTATCCGCTATCTTATGATTTCCTCTCAGTATAGAAGTCCGATAAATTATTCTGTTGATATTATCGAGCAGGCAAAAAATTCTATAGAAAGACTTTATACCTGCCGAAATAATATAGATTTCGCCCTTAAGAATGCCGAAGAGGGCGGAGAGGTTCCCGCATTTATCGAGGAACGCAAAAATGAGTTTATCACCGCTATGGAGGATGACCTTAATACTGCGGATGCCTTGGCTGCGGTGTTTGTTTTAGTCCGTGATATCAATACAGTTATTGCAAACGGTGCAAAGAAGCTGGCATTAGAGTCCTGTGCTGATATGTTCGACCAGTTAACAGGCGTTTTAGGTCTTGTATACAACCGTAAAACCGAAGCGCTTGACAGCGAGATAGAGGCTTTAATCGAAGAGCGCACTAATGCCCGTAAGGCTAAAGACTTCAAAACGGCAGACGCTATCCGTGATAAATTAAAAGAAATGGGTATTATCTTAGAGGATACCCCTCAGGGCGTTAAATGGACACGAAGCTAATCAAAAAAGAGCCCTTGGGAAAAGATTATTTTGTTTATGTAACACCGCATCATACCTTCGGGACCGATGCGGTGCTGCTGAGTAATTTTGCAAAGGCTAAAAAAAGCGATAAAATGGTTGACATTGGCACAGGCTGCGGAATAATTCCGCTTTTAATGTTAAGGGACAACCTTCTTAAAAATGCAATAGGAATAGATATCAGCGAGGAAGCAATTTTTCTTGCCAACAAAACTAAAACCGAGTTAAACCTTGAAAACTTCAGCCTTTTAAATACTGATTTAAAGGATTTAAAGGGTAAGGTGGAGTTTGGTTCTAATACCCTTGTAACCTGTAATCCGCCCTATAAGGCGAATGGTGCGGGACTTAAAAATCCCGATAAGATAGATATGGTTGCAAGGCATGAGGTTGAATGCACTCTAGAGGATATTGTATCGGTTGCTGCTAAATTGTTGCAGACCTCGGGCAGACTTTGTATCTGCCATAGACCCGAAAGGCTCGCCGAGCTTATGGCTTTGATGAGTGAATACAAGGTTGAGCCTAAAAGGCTTCGCCTTGTTTGTCAGCGAAAGGGCGAGGAGCCATGGCTTGTTCTTGTTGAAGGTAGAAGATGCGGTAACAAGGGGCTTCGCATTGAGCCTACTCTTTATGTTGAAGAAAACGGAAATTTTTCCGATGAAATGATAGAAATTTACGGAAGTTACAAGGAGGCGTATCTATAATGAGCGGAAAGCTGTTTGTTGTTGGAACGCCGATAGGAAACCTTAAAGATTTTAGTCCGAGAGGGATTGAAACCCTTAAAAATGCCGATTTTATCGCGGCAGAGGATACAAGGGTTACTATGAAGCTTCTTAATCATTTTGATTTCAAAAAAGAAATGGTTTCTTATTATGAGCATAATAAAAATGAACGAGGAAATCTTATAATTGAAAGAATTTTAAGGGGCGAAAATTGCGCTTTGGTATCGGATGCGGGAATGCCGGCTATATCCGACCCCGGAGAAGAACTGGTTAGAGCCGCTCGTGAAAACCGAATACAAATTGAGGCAGTTCCGGGACCGAGCGCAGTTATTACCGCGCTTAGTATTTCGGGTATGCCCTCGAGAAGATTTTGTTTTGAGGGATTTTTATCGGCTAATAAAAACGAAAGAAAATCTCATCTTGAAGAAATTAAAAATGAGAAAAGAACCTTGATTTTTTATGAGGCACCTCATAAATTAGTTTCAACCCTTAAAGATTTATATACCTTTTTTGGCGATAGGAAAGTTTCGGTAGTTAAAGAGCTTACCAAAATTCACGAAACGGTTTTAAATGCAACCTTAAGTGAGATTTGCGAGTATTATAATGAGAACGCTCCAAAGGGAGAGTATGTTATAATAGTCGAGGGAAAGAGTGAAGAAAAAACCGAATATACTTTAACAGATGCTATAAATATTGCTGAAAAGTTTATAGCTGAGGGACAAGCTATGTCCTCTGCGGCTAAGGAAGCGGCGGCAATAACCGGCATAAAAAAGGGCGATATATATAAAGCAGTTTTAAAATAACGGAAATCGGGAGTAGTTATGGAAAATAAAAACGAGAATGATTATAAGTTTGATATAATCACTGATGAAAAAGAAGAGTTTGAGGATATAGTATCCGATTCAGGCAAACTCGAGCAAACAGGCGCAGTTTCTCTTAATTCCTTCTCAGGTAAACACCATTATCCGAAAAAACCTCATGGTCTTTTTGGAAAAATAGCAGAGTGGTGGAAGAGAAGAAAAACCTGGCAGAAATCAGTTATTATAACAGCGTCAAGCCTTTTGCTAGTTTTCGCAATAGCTTTCGGCGTTTTGAGAGTGGTTTTTGATTATAACTATAACAACATTACCAACAATCCTGATGATTTGGGATTTGAGGGCGTTCTAAGTGAAAATGTTGTTAATATTGCTCTTTTTGGAATTGACACAAGGAATACAAATTCCTTCAAAGGCAATTCGGACAGTATTATGATTTTAAGTCTTGATAAAACTGCTAAAAAGGTCAGAATTGT
Organism: Acutalibacteraceae bacterium; assembly: GCA_045543715.1. Classification (GTDB taxonomy): domain Bacteria; phylum Bacillota; class Clostridia; order Oscillospirales; family Acutalibacteraceae; genus UBA737. The sequence continues at coordinate 2,389 of JAZPXP010000140.1, read as the reverse complement.
ATCGGTTATGCGAGATAGCTTTGTTCCGATTGAGAACAAGGGAAAGAGCGGTTACGGAAAGATTAACAGTGCCTATGCAAAGGGCGGTCCCGAGCTTGCAATTAAAACCCTTAATAAAATTTTCGGTCTTGATATTTCGGAATATGCAACGGTTAATTTTTATGGGATGGCAGATATTATCGAAGCGGTTGGCGGAATAGATGCAGAGCTTACCTCAAGAGAGGTGGCATCGGGCGATGGAACTCTTCATACCCTTAACGGCTGTATCGATGAAATTTGCGCTCAGCTTGGTAAAGATTCCTCTAAATATCATATCTTCACCCCCGGAAAGCACCATCTTAACGGTATTCAGGCGGTTGCTTATTCGAGAATAAGATATGTTCCTAATATCTGGGGAACTAATAATGACTATGGCAGAACCGACCGTCAGCGTCATGTTATGGAGCAGCTCTTCAATAAGGCGATAACCCTTAATAAATCCCAGTATGTAAAACTTGCAAAATCACTTATCCCCTGCAGTGAGACCTCACTGTCTTACGGTCAGATAATGGGCCTTGCAACCGATATTCTTCTTCATTCTCCAACCTTTGAGCAGTCAAGACTTCCTCAACAGGAATTCTTAATGCCTTCTCCCTCAGGTTACGGCTCGGTTGTTTATTATGACCTTGATTTTGCTTCAAAGCTTATTCACGCATTTTTCTATGACGGAATAACTCCTGAGGAGTATATTGAGACAAACGGTATACAAAAGAATGACTGGTATAGAGAAAAGCACGGTTATTCCGATAAAGGAAGCGCCAGCATACCTCAGATTAGCGGTAACGCAAGCTCAAATACCAGTGAGGTGGTTTCAAGCGAAGAGCCTGATGTTTCTTCTGTTCCATCAGAGTCTGAGCCCTCAACACCTACTCCTGATGAAAATATTTCATCGAATGAAAGTGATGTTTCCTCGGAAAACACACCGTCTGATGATAATAGTGAGGCTGAGTCAGAAAGCCAGCCTTCAAGCTCTTCTGAAAATGAGAGCGGTAACGATAATACTAATACCGAGCCGCCTGTAAATAATGATACAAACAGCGGCCCTGAAAATACAACAAGAAAGAGGTAAACGATGATTATTACAAGCGATATAAAATATATCGGGGTTAATGATAAAAAAATAGACCTTTTTGAAGGTCAGTATATAGTTCCAAACGGTATGGCATATAATTCTTATGTTATACTTGATGAAAAAATAGCCGTTATGGATACAGTTGATGCTTCCTTCGGCGAAGAATGGCTTAAAAACCTTAAAAATGAGTTAGGGGATAGAACTCCCGATTATCTTATAGTTCAACATATGGAGCCCGACCATTCTTCCAATATAAATCTTTTTATGAATGAATTTTCAAATGCGCAGATTGTTTCGGGGTCTAAATCTTTTGCTATGATGAAGCAATTTTTCGGCGATGAATATGAAGATAGAAGAATTATAGTAAAAGAGGGGGACACCCTTTCTCTAGGCAAACATAATTTAAAATTTGTTGAGGCACCGATGGTGCATTGGCCTGAGGTAATAGTTACTTATGATGAGTTGGATAAGGTTCTCTTTTCGGCGGATGGTTTTGGAAAATTCGGCGCATTAGATGTGCAGGAAGACTGGGCTTGCGAAGCCAGAAGATACTATATCGGTATTGTTGGAAAATACGGTCCTCAGGTTCAGAAATTGCTTTCAAAGGCAAAAGAACTGGATATTGAGAAAATTTGTCCGCTTCACGGACCTGTCCTTTCAGAGAATCTCGGATATTATATAAATTTATATGATATCTGGTCTTCCTATTCGGTTGAGAGCGAGGGTATAGTTATTGCCTACACCTCGGTTTACGGTAATACAAAAAAAGCCGTTATGCTTTTAGCTGATGAGCTAAAGCAAAACGGCTGTGAAAAAGTGGTTGTAAATGACCTTGCGAGATGCGATATGGCAGAGGCTGTTGAGGATGCTTTCCGATATGGAAAAATGGTGCTCGCAACCACAACCTATAATGGTGAAATTTTCCCCTTTATGAGAGAGTTTATAAACCATTTAATTGAGCGTGGCTATAAAAACCGCAAGGTTGGTATTGTTGAAAACGGTTCTTGGGGACCGATGGCAGCAAGGGTAATCACAAAAATGCTCGAAAACAGCAAAAACCTTGATTTTTGTGAAAACAAGGTAACTTTACGCTCAGCTTTAAGTGATGAAAGCTATACTCAGATAAAAGCATTGGCAAAGGAAATTTGTGAGGGATAAAATGTTATTCAAGTTATTCTGGACCTTTTTTAAAATAGGTCTTTTCACCTTTGGCGGCGGCTATGCAATGTTGGCTCAGATAAGGGAAAATGTTGTTGAGAAAAACGGATGGCTTACAGA
>JAZPXP010000139.1:0-4274 GCA_045543715.1 Acutalibacteraceae bacterium | reverse complement strand
GAAGGCTATATACCTATAAACCAATTGCCTCAGACAAATAATGACGCTTATGGCGGTAAAGTTGCAGCCTCTTGGGGCGCTATGATGGTTTTCCTTATCGTTTTCTTCCTGATTTTTGGAAAACGAGGCGGAATGATGCTTTTGTTACTCGGTGGCAGAGGCGGTTTCCATGGTGGCGGCTTCGGCTCTGGTAAGGGCGGCGGCTTCGGAGGATTTTCAGGTGGCGGCGGTTCCTTTGGCGGAGGCGGCGCAGGCCGCGGATTTTAACTTTAAGGAGTAATTTACTTGTCTCAGAATTTCAACGAAAAGGATTACGGCGGTTATTTCGAATCCTTGGAAAAACAACTTAATAAGCCTTATCCTATTCGTGAAGTTAAGGAAACAAAGACACCTCTTCCAAAAAGAAGAGGTGTTTATAAGGTTTTCAGATTAAGAAAAAGTGTTGTTGCCTTAGGGTTGGCTTTGGTTTTGATTTTAGGGGTTGTTTTGTTCGCAACTAATAGAAAACCAGATATTCAGCCAAAACCCCAACAAACCGAAACAGAGGAAAATACCCAACCGAAATATAATTTTGTTCCAATTCTTTTTACAAATCAAACAACCGATATTCCGTCAACCAATGATGCCGAGGGTGCTGTAATTGTTAGCCTTAAGGAAAACAAGGTTATTGCTGAAAGAGATGCTAACAAAAGAATGTATCCCGCATCGACCACCAAAATTATGACCCTTTTGGTAGCAGCGGAAAATATCAAGGATATGAATGATACCTTCACTATGACCCTTGCAATTACCGACCCTCTTTATATTGCCGAAGCTTCGGTTGCAGGCTTTTTAAACGGCGAGGTGGTTAATATGAAGGATTTGCTTTACGGTTGTATTCTCCCCTCAGGTGCAGATGCGGCAACCGCCCTTGCTATAAAGACTGCCGGAAGTGAAGAAAATTTCGTTAAGCTTATGAACGAAAAGGTAAAGGAATTGGGACTTCAAAACACCAATTTCACCAATGTTACAGGTCTTCATAATGAGAAGAACTATTCCTCGGCTTATGATATGGCTTCAATTTTAAAAGCAGCTTTAGGAAATGATATTTGCCGCGAGGTGCTTTCAACCTATCGGTATACAACAGCCAAAACTCCTCAAAACCCTGATGGTATTCCCCTTTCAAGCACACTTTTCGATTATATGTATGGCACCGAGCCAGAAACCGCCACAATTCTCGGCGGAAAAACAGGCTTTGTTAACGAATCGGGCTATTGCATCGCATCATACGGAAAAGCTAACCAAAACGGCAATGAATATATCGTTGTAACACTTGGTAACTCTTCAAAATGGCCCGCCTTCCACGGCCAAATAGACCTATATAAGCAATTTGCAAAATAAAAAGAGCCTCAGCTATGCGAAATGCGTGTTGAGGCTCTCGACATAGCCTGAATGACAGGACTTGAACCTGCGGCTACCTCTTGCGGTGCCCGAAAGTTGCTTTCTGCTTGAAGCTCAGGCAACTTTCGACCGCTGCGCCTTTTCGAACTCGCTGTATCTCACACCGTGAGCGCTCGTTCTTAAAGCCTGACCCCCTGGGGTCAAGAGGCAACAAATTAAAATTCTATTATTCAAAAGAAAAATCCCAACAAAGCATTTGCTTTGTTGGGATTTTTGGTCCGAGTGACAGGACTTGAACCTGCGGCCTCTTGACCCCCAGTCAAGCGCGCTACCAGCTGCGCCACACCCGGATATTTGAAGTAATAAGTAAAAAGTAATAGGTAATAAGTATGTTGCACCGCATCGGCGCAAATACTATTATACCAAGAAAATTTTATTTGTCAACAAAAAATTTGGAGCCGATATGAAAATTATCGGCTCCAACTGAAAATCAAATAAATTAGTCAGCAAAACCAGACTCAACTAATGCTACAAGGCCCTCGAGAGCTTCCTTCTCATCAGAACCATCTACAATAATTTTGATAGAAGTTCCGCCAACAATTCCGAGGCTTAAAACGCCCAAAAGACTCTTTGCGTTAACTTTTCTATCATCCTTTTCAACCCAGATAGCGCTCTTATATTCATTGGCTTTCTGAATGAAAAAGGTTGCGGGACGAGCATGTAAACCAACCTGATTCTGAATAACAACATCTTTAACGCACATTACAAAAAACTCCTCACAACAAAATTAGGATGTTTATATTATACCACATTTAATGATTTAGTCAATTATTTGTGAAAAAGTTCTAATATTTATCCAACTTTCCACAATTTCAGGGTTGCCAATTTGTGCAACTTTTATACTTATTTCATTCTGCAGCATATTTTTTTAAGAGTTTTTTATCCTTTTCGGAAATATCTTCCTCTTTTAGCATATCGGGGCGGCGCTCAAGGGTTGTTTTTATAGCCTCAACCTTACGCCATTCTTCAATTCTTTTATGATTTCCCGATAGCAAGACCTCGGGCACCTCTCTGCCCATCCATTCGGCAGGCCTTGTATACTGAGGATACTCAAGAAGCCCTGCAAAATGGCTTTCTTCCTCAAAGCATATATCATCCGAAAGCACGCCCGGAAGCATTCTGCAAACCGCATCGGCAACAGTTAATGCGGGAAGCTCGCCACCTGTTAAAACATAATCGCCAAGCGATATTTCCTCATCAACAATCTCATCTATAACACGCTGGTCGATGCCCTCATAGTGTCCGCAAAGGAGGACAATTCTATCAAGCTTTGAAAGTTCAACCGCTTTTTTCTGAGTAAAGGTTTTTCCCTTTGGCGACATATAAATAAGCCTTGGCTTTTCTTCACCCTCTTTATAGAGACTTTTATAGCAGTCATAAATAGGTGATGCCGCCATAATCATACCCATACCGCCGCCATAGGGCATATCGTCAACCTTATTATGCTTATTTCCTGAAAAATCACGAATATTGGTGCAAACTATTTCCACCTTGCCCGCTTTCCTTGCTCTGCCGATTATACTTTCGCTCATAACCGCCTCGCACATCTCAGGGAAAAGGGTTAAAATATCAATCCTCATCATCAAAAATCCCCTTTAAAGGTCTTATAACTATCCTTGCTTGCTCTATTTCAACCGAAACAATAACCTCATCAATAGCAGGAACCAAATATTCCTTATCATTCCTCTTTATATGCCATACATCATTAGCACCCGTTGCGGAAACATCGGATAAAACACCTAAATTTTCGTCTGTATCAGCATCAAAAACCTGACAGCCGATAAGGTCATCAATAAAATATCTACCCTTTGGAAGAGAAACATCATTTCTATCAATATAGATAACCGTTCCTCGAAGTCTCTCAGCATCTTCAATGCTTGAAACTCCATCAAGAGAAAGAAGAACAACATTCCCATGAGGCGTTACAGATTTTATTTTAATTTTCTTATTTCCGTTAGCATCAGCATAAATATATTTAAACTGTTTTAAAAACTCGCCCGAATCAGACCAGGGTTGAACACGCACCATTCCCCTGACACCATGAGTTCCAACAATTTTTCCCGTTTCAAGATATCTTTTCAAAGTTTTCCTCCAAGATTTTTTAAACATAATAACATATAATTTTAAAATTTGCAAATAGCGAACTTTATGCTTTACATTATACCTTATTTTATGTTACAATACAATGTAAATATTTTATAAGGAGCAGTATATGTCGTTCCCACTTGATAGAATACGAAACTTTTGCATCGTAGCTCATATCGACCACGGTAAGTCCACCTTGGCAGACCGACTTTTAGAGCTTACCCAGTCGGTTGCTCAGCGTGATATGGAAGAGCAAATCCTTGATAGTATGGATTTGGAGCGTGAGCGAGGAATAACCATCAAGGCTCACGCCGTTACCCTTTACTATACCGCCAAGGATGGCAATGAGTACGAGCTTAATTTAATAGACACACCGGGACACGTTGACTTCAACTATGAGGTTTCCCGCTCCCTTGCGGCCTGCGAAGGCGCGGTGCTCATTGTTGACGCTTCCCAGGGCGTTGAGGCCCAGACCCTTGCGAACACTTATCTTGCGGTTGACCACAACCTTGAGATTGTTCCGGTCATCAATAAAATCGACCTTCCGGCGGCAGATCCGGAAAGAGTTGCCCACGAAATCGAAGATATCATCGGAATTCCCGCTCTTGATGCGCCGCAAATTTCCGCAAAGACAGGCGTCAATATCCATTCCGTTCTCGAAGCTATCGTCGAAGGCATTCCCGCTCCGGAAGGCAACGACGAAGCTCCGCTCAAGGCGCTTATCTTCGACTCCATTTACGACAGCTACC
>JAZPXP010000138.1:0-2756 GCA_045543715.1 Acutalibacteraceae bacterium | reverse complement strand
TATAAAATTAGAGAGGCAAGACTCAATAAAATCCCATATATGTTAATTATAGGCGATAATGAGGTTGAAGCAGGTGCTGTTTCTGTTCGCCGCAGAGGTGAGGACGGAGATTTAGGCTCTATGGATACCGCTGAATTTATTGCTCTTGCAACCGAAGAAATTGAAAACAAAACAATAAGATAACAAAAAAGGCTCCGAAGGGAGCCTTTTTTATATAAGCAAATTCTTAAGTTCGTTTGGAGTTGCGGCTATGTAATCAGCACCTGCAGCTTTCAGTTCTTCAATCGTGCCGTAGCCGAAGAGAACGCCGACTGCCTCCATTCCGTATTTATGAGCCGCCTCTATATCAAACTTTCGGTCGCCTATCATAACGGCAGAGGAGATATCCGAAATGCCTGATTTTTCTATAGCGTATGCCAAAACCTCGTCTTTTCTTGAACGCTTTTCATCCATTGTAGCACCAATGACAAGGTGAAAGTATTTACTAAGGTCGAAGTGCTCTAAAATCTGGTTTGCAAATTTTTCAGGCTTGCTTGTTGCGAGGATAATCTTTTTATCCTTTTCGCAAAGCAGATTTAAAAGAGCGGGAATTCCTTCGTAAACCCTGTTTTGATAAATACCTGTTTCCCGGTAAAATTCACGGTAGTATTCAACCGCCTTTTCGGCTTTCTCTCTTGTAAACCCGTAAAACTCCATAAAGGAATCAATGAGCGGAGGTCCGATAAATTTCTGAAGCTCGGCTCGGGTTTTAATTTCAATACCGAACTTTCTGAGTGCAAAGGCTACCGAGTTTGTTATACCCTCAGCAGGTTCGGTTAATGTTCCGTCAAGGTCAAAAAAAATATATTCTTTATTATTCAAAAAATCAGTCCCATCAAAAAAGGGGAGTGTACACTCCCCTTTATATTTTAGTCTTCATCCTTGTATGAAAGAACAGGTTTGACATCTTTGTTCTTTAAGTTTCTGTCAACATAGTTTTTGGTAATTTTAACAACCAAGGGGGTGAGAACTAAAACACCGATAAGGTTTGGAACCATCATGAGACCGTTGAAGGTGTCCGAAATATCCCAAGCAAGTGAAGAGGTGAGTACGGCACCGAAGATGATGGTGCAAACGTGGATGATGCGGAAGATAAAGGTTGTTTTTGCACCGAAGAGGTATTCCCAAGCTTTAGAGCCATAGTGAGACCAACCGAGAACGGTTGTGAAAGCAAAGAGGAACATAGCGATAGCAACAAAACGCTGACCGATATTACCCCAAGAGAACACTTCATTGAATGCGCCGCCTACGAGGGTTGCATCTGAAAGGCCTTCTGCAATTTCACCTGTTTTAACATTGAAAACTCCGCCTTCAAGTCCGCCTGAGGTAAGAACAACAAGAGCGGTCATAGTGCAAACAACCATTGTGTCGGCAAATACCTCGAATATACCCCACATACCCTGTTTAACTGGCTCTTTAACATTGGAGTTTGAGTGAACCATAACCGAAGAACCAAGACCTGCTTCGTTTGAGAAAACTCCACGCTTGAAGCCGTTGGTCATAGCAATAATAACACCGCCGATACCGCCGCCAACAAAGGCTTGAGGCTTAAATGCGTTAACGAAAATCGCCTTAAAAGCAGGAATAATAGCATCATAGTTTATACCGATGATAACAAGGCTTCCTGCAACAAAAAGAACAACCATAAAAGGAACAATCTTTTCGGCAACATTAGCAATTCTCTTAAGACCGCCGAGGGTGATAAGAGCGGTGAGCACCATAATAACAACACCAATAATAATGTTATAAAGCGAAATTCCATCGAGAACTTCGATAGAGGAGAGAGCTTTAACATCGAAAGCCGCAGCAACATTTGCAACAATTTTATTGACTTGGCCCATACTTCCTATACCGAAGGAAGCAAGCATGGTGAAAATACAGAAAAGAACAGCTAAAACTTTACCTATCCATTTGCAGCCTTTCTTTGCACCGAGACCGTCTCTAAGGTAGTACATAGCACCGCCCGACCACTCGTCTTTTTCATTCTTGCGGCGGAAGAAAATTCCCAAAACATTTTCGGAAAAGTTGGTCATCATTCCAAAGAAAGCCGCAATCCACATCCAAAAAACAGCACCCGCACCACCAACACAAATGGCTGCCGCAACACCTGCAATATTACCTGTTCCAACAGTTGCTGCAAGGGCTGTACAAAGTGCCTGGAAGGGAGAAATCGAGCCTTTCTCCTTACTGTGTTTAATAACATCCTTTTTAAAAAGGCTACCTATGGTTTGCTTTAACCAATGGCCAAGGTGAGAAATTTGGAACACCTTGGTACAAAGGGTAACGATAATACCGGTACCAATGAGGAGGGCCAAACCAAACCAACCCCATACCACTCCGTTGACACTGCCGTTAATCTCGGCAATTTTGTCCAACATTTTAAACAACTCCTTAAAAATAAAATATCCGAACCCCAACGGATTCGGACAAAATTATAAAACAAAAATACCAAAGGTATTGTTTTTCAGCACTTTGTCCTTTTGCCTGAGAGATTAGCTTTCGCCTTGCCCCTTCGGCACCCGTTTTAACGGACTTCTCCAAAGCTCTGTCTGTCAACAGTTGAAAATCTTCTGCCGACTTCACACAGCAATATTAAAATGTAGAATTATTTTATCATACTATGTCGCATTTTGCAATAGGGTTTTAAAAATTCATTAAAATTGTAAAAAATATACAATATATATAACTCCCGAACTTGACATATTTCATATATGGTG
>JAZPXP010000137.1:0-3968 GCA_045543715.1 Acutalibacteraceae bacterium | reverse complement strand
ATTTCTTCTGAGGCTTTAATCGCAACCGCAAAGGATTCACTTAATGATGCTGTTGCAACTATGGTTATCTTGGTTTCGGTTTTTGTTTCAAGGCTCACAGTTCTTCCCTTTAACCTTGATGCCGTTATGGGTATCGGTGTTTCCGTATTCATTATTTATTCGGGAATTATGTCTGCAAAGGAAACCCTTAACAGTATTTTGGGCAGACCTCCCGAAAAGGAAGTTATTAAGGAAATTGAGGATACCATCCTTTCGTTTAAGGAATTTATCGGTATCCATGACCTAATAATTCATAACTATGGTCCCGGTCGTCAGTTTGCCTCGGTTCATGTTGAGGTGCCTCATAACTCTGATATAGTTAGATGCCACGAGCAAATTGACCTTTGCGAAAAGATTATAAACGAAAAGCTCGGCATTTTACTTGTTATACATATGGATCCCATTGACACAGACGATGAGACCGTTAATAACGCCAAGCTTAAAATGACTGAGGTTTTAAAAGGGATTGATTCTTCCCTTTCTCTTCACGACTTCAGAATGACTCCCTCAGGCGAAAAACAAACAAACCTTATTTTCGATGTTGTTGTTCCCTCTGATTTAAAATTATCACACAAGGAACTGAGAAAGAAAATTGAGGATGGTGCCGTTGGTGTTGATAAAACCTTTAAATGCGTCATAACATTCGACAATGATTTTACAGGACATTAAAAAACCGCTCTTTACGCTGTTGCTCATAAGGATGTTTCAGCGTAAAGAGCGGTATCTTGAGAGTAGGACGGACAGTTTCGACTGTCCTTCCTTTCCTTTTATCCAGATTGTTGCGGTACTCGGTCATACCGAGCCGACCAAGCCGATAGTTGATGGACTGTACGGTGGCTTACTGCTCATTCCTTTCAGTTCGGCCGAGCAGTCAGAAGGCTTTACCACCCTCAGCTTTGAATGAAACTCCGACACAGTTTCTAAAATATCAATATCTGCTCAATTTCTTCCGCAAGCTTATCTTCTTGAATATGTACCTTTACTTCGTTGGACAGTGCATTGGTTTTAAGGTGCATAACAAGGCTTGTAATTCCTGCCTTTTGGCGAAGCGGTGTTGTTACGTTTTCTGCCGCAATAAGATTACGAGCCATAAACACGGTGATATTTTTGGTAAAACCACCGTAATATGCTGTTATTTTACCATTGCTAATAGTAAGACCGTTGTTTTGGTAACTGAGAATAGCACTCAATGCTTTTACAACAAGTATTGTGGCTCCAACCCCCGCTACTGCAAAAGCAACTTCGGCAACAACTGAGGAAGACACATTAAATATCAACATAGGCAGAGTTGCTTGCAACAACACTACACCTGTTGTGATACTGAGAATTAAGGCAAACCACGATATAAACGAAAAATATGAAACAGACTTTGTCTGCTTTTGGTCCGGAACATAATCAGGTAATACCTTACCTAAGATTTCGTCTATCTCATCATACTTACAAAATGGTACAAGCACACCAATTTCTGCATTGTTATCGTTACCATTGCTATTCGTGTAACCGATGACCTCAAGCTTGATTGCGGCAAAGCCCAGCATCCGTTGAACAAGACCCTGTGATATTTTAACCGCCTTAATTCTGTCATAGCTAAAGGTATTGGTATGCCGCTCTAAAAGTCCGAAGGAAATTTGAATATCATTACCTCGTTTTGTTATGGTAAAATTATGATATCCTATGAACGAATGAATCATACACCCGATAAATGAGAAAGCCGATAATAGCAGCATCGCACCCACAGTAATCAAGATGGCAAACAGGAAATACTGTCCCCATGTGCCGAAAGCATCAAGCTGAAGCATCAACTTGCAAATACCGATAACGATAATGGCTAATGCTCCAAATAATGCTGTAAAGAACGATGTTGAAGCAATATTGATAAGGGTGTACAGCATCTTCTTTTTAGAAGTGAATCGGTACAGACTATCCTTGTCGGAAAGCAGAACCTCTTCTTTTGTATCTACGATAGTTCGTGTACAACCTTCTTTTAATGCGTTCAATTCATCCAGCAAGGCATCAACTATCTTTACTTTTTCAACAATGGTTATCTCAGCCTGATGGGAGGTATTAGTGGAGCCGCTGTCAACCGTCAGAATTGCGATACCGAAAATTCTATGAAAAATGTTCTGTTTTTTATTGATGGCATGTACCTTTTTGTAGTCCAATACAGAACGTTTTCTGAACAGAACACCTCTATTGCATTTGATTTCCTTTTCTGTCAGTTCGTAGCCGGAGGTCTTGTAATATAAAATTCTGTAAGCAATAAAGCAGAGATAAATTACAATGAACGCAATCACAAAAAATGGGGTTGCCGCAATAATATCCTCTGGGTTTGCTTCATCATTGAGGAAGAAATCTTTAAGAAAGATAAACACTACTACAAGACTGCCGAATAAATCCGACAATAAACTGGAGTAAATATATCCTTTGTCAAATCTCTTCATTCTTTTGTTCCTCAACTCTTGTCTCAAGATTACGCTCAAGTTCGTCAATCATACGGTCAGCCTCTCCGGTTGTGAGCGTAGAAATATCAAAATTCGACCCCGCTGTTGAGATAGTAACACCGCTAAGTTTTAACATCATCATAAGCGGACCCTGTGTTCGATGAAGGTCCTGAATTTGACAAACAGGAATCACAACTCTTCTCTTGAAAATCACACCTTGCTTTACGATGATTCGCTTGTCGTCATAACCCCATGCATACATTTTATAACGCAAAGCCGGCATAATCAAAGTAATGAAAAGAAGTATAACAACAAGTATTCCCACTCCCAACAAAACAGCAAATGTTACGTTGCTCGATGCACCTGTTGCATTCAGAATTACAGCTGCACTCGTAAAGACACCTACCAGTGCCAACGAAACAATAGCCGCACGAATATACCATAATTTAAATACGCTTTTATCCAATTTTCTCAGTTCCATATGAATTCCTCCAAAAACTTCTTATATGTACTACTATCAATCCGAAACAACAGATTTTTTCTTGCCTTTCTTACATTACTCAGCTTTAGTATCTTGATATTTCAAATTGATAAAACAGTTCTGCTTACTGTAACAAACAAGCCTCCCTGCATATACTCCACTTCGTTGTCATTAACGATATCGAATTGCTAGGCATTATTGAAATATTATTATAACACATTTCTTTTAAAAGATAAAGTGGTTTAAAAAAGTTGCAAAATTTGTCGAATAAAAAGAAAAGACAGCATAGCATTTCTATACTGTCTATTTCACAGCACTCGTCAATCGGCTTATTTCATAGGATATTCAAAACATCCTTCTGAAAAGTAGCTTTTTTGAGCGTTTTCTATTTTATTATTAAGTTCCTCGTAAATTTCTTTTGTCGCCCCTTTTGTTTCAGCATTTATAACCAGAACTCTATCTTTAGTTTTAATTGCAACAACAGAATTCTCAGCATTGTAAACCAAAACAGTATAATCGCCTAATTCCGTATTTTTAAACTCGCCAAGGCTAAGTCTTGCACTGTTAAAGCCGTTTGTTTTCATACCAACAGAAAAATCTTCCTTAAATTCGATATCTTCGATATCTTTGTAATTTACCTCGAGCGTTTGCCAATAGGTTGAATCTACAATTAAGGATTCCTCATTAAACTGAGGCTTGATACTTCCCGTAAACATTATAATTATAATACCGATTATAATTATCGTTAACACTATAGTAGAGCCAATACCGATTTTTTTATATTTAGCCCTATCATATATAGGGTTTACGGTTGCAGTTCCCTCTTTGAGTTGTTTCTTATGATAAAAATATGAATATATAACGGGAAGTACTACCATAGGAACAATTAAAACGATAATGGAAATCAAGGCGTATTCAATTGTTAAAAAAGCAGTTAATAACATAATAAATCCGCCTATAAACCACACCTTTCCTGCAAAACGGTGGGTTTTGTTCCAGTTTTCCTC
>JAZPXP010000136.1:0-4372 GCA_045543715.1 Acutalibacteraceae bacterium | reverse complement strand
TAAACCCTTAGCAAGACTTTGTCTTTCAAAAGATTTGAAGATAACAGTTACCTTTTCTGCCATTTCCTTTTGTTCAGCTTTATTAGGTTTTCTTCCGCCCTTTAAAAACCAAATAATATTCAAAATAGCATATTCGGTATCCATTAGAGTTCTTAAAAGAAATGAAAATAAAGGGTTAAGTTTTCCATAAAGCATTTTTTTAAAAAACTTTTTCATAGTTTCCTCATAAATCGATTATTTCAAAGAAAACATCGGTTTTATATTCAGTATTTTGTTCCAATCTTAAAAGACCCTCTTGGGTTTCAAAATCTTCGATAATACCCTTTCTTGAGGGAAGCGAATACCAAGGCTCAATGCAAACATAAGGAGCATCGCTTTTTTCCCTGTGCCAGAAGCCGATATATTTCATATCAGGGTAATAAACCTTTATTCCCTTTTTGCCGTTTTTTGCCTTTAAAGTAACAGTTTGTCCTGCATTTTGTAAAACTATCGCATCGTCATCAAAAATGCTATGCTCTAATCGGATTTTGTTGCCCTCATAAAGAGCGTAGGGCTCTTTCCCTGTTACATAACAGTCGCTTGAGAAAATAACCCTTAAAGGATTGTCAGGACTTTCAAACTCAAGATAATAATCTTCAAAGGTCTTTCCCTCTTCAAAGGGAACATTGAAGCCCGGGTGGGCCCCAAAACCGCAATACATAATCTTTTCATCATTATTCTTAATATAGAAACTGTTTTTAAGACACTTGCCCTCCAATTTATAAGAAACCTCAAACTGAAACTTATAGGGATATTGCTTTAAGGTTTCCTCGTTTTCAGAAAGGCTGAAGGTAACCTCGCAGTCAGAAATTTTTGTTGCCTTGAAAACAGAATTTCTTGCAAAGCCGTGTGTTCCCATACTATAGGTCTTGCCGAAAAGGGTATATTTCTTCTCGGTTAATCTTGCAACATAAGGAAAAATATTAGGAGCTTTTCCGTTCCAATATTTTTCATCCGCCTGCCAAAGAAACTCGTTTCCAGAGTTATCTTTAATTGACTGCAATTCTGCACCAAGCTCAGAAATCGAAACACTCAAAAATTCATTTTTAATTTCAATCATTTTAATCACCCAATACAATATAACACAAATCTATAAAAGTCGCAAACATTTCATTTGATAAGTAATAAAAATCTTTGTTTTAGCATATATTCTAACAGGCGGTGTTAGAAAATGGAAAATGTACTAATTTATGCTATTTCAATCGGAATTGCTTTGCTGGTCGGCGGTCTTTCAGCACTTGTAACGAATGGAAGTATGGGGATTTATGAAGAGATTATAACTCCTCCTTTGGCTCCTCCCTCTTGGCTGTTTCCTGTTGTCTGGACCATTCTTTTCATCCTTATGGGAATTAGTGCCGCAATGATTTATAACGATAAAAATGCTCCAACCTATCAAAAGAAATCAGCACTTTATACATACGCATTAAGCCTCATAGTTAACTTTTTCTGGAGCATAATTTTCTTTAATTTAAGGGCATTTTTCTTTGCATTTTTATGGCTTGTGTTACTTTTATATCTTATAATAAACACCATTTTAAAATATTATAAAATAAGACCCTTAGCCGCATATCTTCAAATACCCTATGCTATATGGGTAAGCTTTGCGGGATATTTAACCTTGGCGATTTGGTATCTTAATAGATAAAGCACTTCTTTTGAAGTGCTTTTATTTTTTGCTTTATTTGGAAATAATAAATTGCGGAATATAATATGTGTTGAATTATGTCGAAAAATATGGTAAAATGAGTTATAAAATTTTAGAAGGTTTTAAAATGATAGTTTTAAAAAAATATAGCGGTCATATCCGCAATCATAGGGCTCTTTGCGAGGAATTGGGTATTGATTTAAATCTTCCCCGAAACGAAAAGGAAGAAAAAATAATTGTTTCTGCCTTTAAAAAATGGGGCAAGGAAATGGCTAACCATATTTACGGTATGTTTAGCTTTGCCCTGTTCGATGATGAAACCGATACTTATATCTGCATTCGGGACCAATTTGGAACAAAACCCTTTTATTATTATATTGATGAGGACAATAACTTCCTTTTCGGCTCAACCATTCGTGAAATTATGGAGCATAAAGGCTTTAAAAAAGAGTTAAACCAAAAAATGCTCCAGATATACCTCACTATGACCTATACCACCGGTGAAGAAACCTTCTTTAAGGGGGTTAAAAAACTGCTTCCGGGCAGAGTTTTAACCTTTAAAAACGGTGAAATTAAAATTGAAAGATATTTTAAGCCTGAGTTCAAACCCGAAACTACCAAAACCCTCAATGAATGGGCTGATGAAATTCATTCAACCCTTAGTGATATTATGAAAGAGGTTAAAACAGAGGATGAATATGTTGAAAGCTTTTTATCAGGCGGTGTTGATTCCTCTTATGTTTTAGCCGTTTCAGATGCAACTGCTTGCAACAGCTGCGGTTATGATGACAGCAAGCTTGATGAATCAGGATTAGCTAAAGAAACTGCCGATATTTTAAACCGAAAGTTCAATAGATGCCTTATAACCCCCGAAGATTATTTCTCTATTGTTCCCTATGTTATGTATAATATGGAGCAACCTTTGGGAGACGCTTCTGCAGTTGCTTTTGCACTCGGTTGCATAGCAACCGCTAAGAATACCAAAATCTGCTATTCAGGCGAGGGTGCCGATGAGTTTTTCGGCGGTTACAATATGTATCGTAATGCCGAGCGTTACGGCGAAAATCTTAAAGATTTCTATGTTGGAAATACCAATATTATGAAAGAAGAAGAAAAACGCAAAATTCTTAAGAAATATTATGAGAATTTTGAGCCTATTGACTTGGTTCGTGATATCTACAAGGAAAACGAAGGGCTCGACCCTCTTTCAAAAATGTCGGATGTTGATATTCAGGTTTGGCTTGAGGGAGATATTTACCTCAATGTTGATAAAATGAGCCGTGCCGCAGGACTCGAAGTCAGAATGCCCTTAACAGATATGAGAATATTCGACATTGCTTCTCGTATGCCCTCGGCATTTAAGGTTAACGATGAGCAAAACAAGGTAGCTCTCAGAACTGCTGCTGCCAAGGTTTTACCCGAAGATATCGCCTTTCGTAAAAAGCTCGGCTTTGTTGTTCCTATCCGTATGTGGATGGCGGATGAAAGATATAATGCCGATGTTAGAGAGAAGTTTAATAGCGATATTGCGGACAAGTTCTTTAATTTAAAAGAGATAAACGCTATTCTCACAGAATATATCGGCGGAAATTCTGATAACTGGCGTAAAGTCTGGACAATATATGTATTCCTCGTTTGGTATGAAGAATATTTTGTTAAAAGATAAAAAGAGCCCTTTTGGAGTAAACTCTCCAAAAGGGCTCTTAATATTTCCTAATCTCAAGGCTCTCATCATCTGAACCTTTTTCTATTTTCCTGATAACTATAAAATAACTGTTTGACGGGTCGATTTTAACCTCAGCCCTGTCCCCCACCTTTTTTCCCATAAGGGCCATACCCAAGGGAGATTCCTTGCTGATAATTCTATTAAAGGGGTCTCTTCGAAGTGAGGTTGAAAGCCTTACGGTTTCCTCTTCACCATCTTCTTCATAAGTATAGGTAACTGTATCAAAAAGCCCAACAGTATCTTCATCGCTTTTTGTGTCGATAATAATCGCCGTTTTAATCATATTTCTAAGATATCTTATTCGGCTTTCGTTTTTGCCTCGCTCACGCTTTGCAGCATGATATTCAAAATTCTCAGATAAGTCGCCAAAGGAACGAGTAAACTTTACCTCTTCAAGTATTTTAGGTCGAACAACACTGATTCGGTATTCAAGTTCTTCTTTCATTTTTTTGATATCAACCTGAGTTAATTCATCATACATTATATCGCCGCCTGTTTATTGATTATTAAGCCACTTATGCGCATCCCTAGAAAAACTATTACCTATAGATAAAAGTTTCGTTTTAATCACCTGCTAAATCGTATTTACGCAATACTATTGTTCATTTTTAATATCCAACTTGTAGTTTCTAATATAAATACATAAATCCAAGCCAACCATAATCAAATTCAATACATAAAAGAACAATACATACCATTTCGAAGAAAAAGACATCATATATGAATCATTTAAAAGTTTAGAAGAAATACCTGCTATATAACCAAAAAATATAAGGCATAAAAATGCAAGACTTTTTCCTTTAGTTGTTCTCGCTTTGTAGGATTTAATAACATTAAGAGGCCAAGAGGCACCAAAGCTTACAATCATAATAACTTCTAAAATTTCAACCATATCAAAAATCCTTTCAAATAAATTGTATAGATTATATCACATGAGTAATTGGGATGCAAGGTTAATTTCC
>JAZPXP010000135.1:0-2793 GCA_045543715.1 Acutalibacteraceae bacterium | reverse complement strand
TTAGTATTTGTAAATGGTGGAGATTTATACTGCTATAATTTACTTTTAAAATTAATGTGATACAACAAAAAACATATATAGTGCCGATAATTGTCAAAAATTTATTACTAAAACATTTAAAAGTGAAAAAAATTCCAAAACGACTTGTATTTTTTTTAATGGTGATATAATATAATCACAATTTTTGTATAAAGGAGAAAAAATATGAAAAAAATAAGTATTTTAATCGCATTGATGCTCTGCATCACCATCGGCGGTGTGTACGCTACTTGGACCTACACCCAAACCACAGATGTTGCCGATGAATCTGTCGGTGCTGCTATGAACCTTACCGGCGTTGCTTACGCAGGTAGCTATGGTACATACGAAATCGACAAATCCACCCTCGCACTCACCATCGACCCGAAAAACGGCACAACCCACACCACTGCTCTTCAGGTTGCAGGTGAAATCGTTGTTACCTTCACACCCTCAAATGTTGCTCCCGTTGAAATAAAGGAAAGCGGTGTTCCCACAACATTTAGCTTCGCACTCAGCAACGATGCTTGGACCTTTGATGACACTCACGGAGAAGGCTCAAAAAATGTTATTGCTCTAACACACTCTGGCTCACATGATGTTGTTTGGCAGTCCCAAGATGATGGCACCTTCACCTTTACCCTTAGTGCCGCAGACATTGCCGGACACCTTGACTTAACCGAATTTGTTTTGGATACCAAAACATTATACGATGATTACACCGTTGCTCTTCGCGGCGGACAGATAGTGTTCAGCGTAACCGATGGTAGCACTGCAGGTGCTACTTTTAACTAAGAAATGTATTTTCGGCTATCCTATGCTTGGGCATAGGATAGTCGATTTAATTGGTGATTTTATGACAGCTTATGAAACCTATGTTTTCATACTGTGCTTAATTGTTTTTTCGCTGTTTACGCTTTTGTTCTCATTTGTAATTACTACAATGATGAAGCAAAAGCTTAAGCTTATAAAGCACGGTTTAGAAGATAAAGAAATTAAAAAAGAGAAAGACAAAAAAGCAAAGACCTCTAAAGTAACAACAATTTTTGTTGATGTGGTTTCTTTGCTTGTTTGTGTTGCTCTTTTTGCCTCTTTCGTCTTCTCACTGTATTTGAATTTCACCAAGGACAAGGCCCCTAACGGCATTCCCTCCCTTAAGGTTGTTAAAACCTCTTCAATGGCAACAAAAAACAAAAACAACACCTATCTTTTCAAAAATGACCTTAACGACCAGATTCAAACCTTTGATTTAATCGTTACACACCATTTGCCGAAGGAAGAAGACCTTAAGCTTTATGATATTGTTGTTTATAAAAGGGATGACACCTTCGTTATTCACCGTATTATAGGTATTGAAGAGCCGAATGACAAGCATCCTGACCGTCGCCATTTTCTGCTTCAGGGCGACTCTGTTTTAAATCCCGACCAATTCCCTGTGCTCTATAGTCAAATGCAGGGAATATACAATGGCCAGCGAATTCCCTTTATTGGAAGCTTCATTTTATTTATGCAATCCCCTGCGGGTTGGCTATGCATACTTCTTATTCTGTTTGCTGCAATAGTTACCCCTATTCTTGAAAGAAAGCTTGAAAATGAAGCGAATGCGCGTTTAGCAAAAATAGAATCGGAAAGCCACCTAGTAAATGATTTTGATATAAGCTCAAGCTCTCAGAAAGCGGTTGCTTTAACAAGAGGTGGACAAGATGATTAAGCGGTTTTTGCCTATTTTGCTATGCCTCACCTTAATCGTTTCGGTGGGCGGCGTTTGTGCTACCTGGCAATTTGCCTCAGATAAAGCGGTTACTGAATCCACCGATATTCCGTTTGCGGAGGTTAGATTTCGATATCCCGAAATGGTTTATATCACCAAAACAGATTATCTTTCGGGAGACGGCACCTATACAAATGCCACCTATTACGATAATGTTTTGACAAGTACTGTAACCGTGCCCAAGGGGACCGAGTTAACATTTCGCATCACCGTTTTTAACAACACCTCTGTTGAGCAGGGCTTTGATGCAGTTGTCAGCACGGCTGCAGGATATGATAACTCGAGCATCACCTACACCCTAACAAATCTTAAACGCCCCTACACTATTGATGGAGTAATGGCGGATGATGTAACGAGAATTCCGGCACAGCAAAAATACCAATACGAAATAACCTTTAAATTTGCGGAAAACGCCACCGACTTTTCCGATGCAACGCTAAACTCGGTGTTAAATTTTGTGTTCAAGCCCTTTGCCGATATTAACCCCGAGCACTTCACATCTCCTGTTGATGGAGCACTTGAAGCCTTCAAAAAGATTTTGAACACACCTGAAGACAGTGCAAGACTTGATGGCATTATGGACCAGAGCAGTAGCACAGGTGCTTATGTGGGCAATGTGGTTGGAAGCTCAAGCAACGATACCACGGTTTTAGATGAGCTGTTTGATGGAAATCTACACCTTATGCTCACCGACCCTGATACAGGCGAGCTTGTGAAAACAAACCTAACCTGTATGATAAAGGAAGAAGATTTGGATAATGACGGTAAGGCCGAAATGACAATTTATATGACACCCGATGATTTATCGGATGCAGGAATTTGGTCTACAATTAAAAATGTTTATATCGGAGTATTTACACAGGTTACCGATACAGATGGAACTACAAAATGGGAACAGCTTGGTGAGCTTTATCACGGCACCTCCCAATGCAACGACTATGACTCCAATATCTTTAACGGTTTCGACCAATCCATCAACACTGACCGTTGGCGTTCTTCACAAG
>JAZPXP010000134.1:0-1692 GCA_045543715.1 Acutalibacteraceae bacterium | reverse complement strand
TTGTTATTAAAGCCTCTTGCACGATTTAAACCTGCTTGCAAACAGGTTCTCATATCGCAATACTGCCAAATATAAAATCCTGCCATCATCGGATGGTTATGGAAAGCATTAACACAATAGGATAAAAGCTCTGCCTGATATTCCTCGGTCCAATGAATATTATCAAAGGTATGCTCGCCATAAATAGCGGCGCAGCCAAATTCTGACATAATAACAGGAATATCTGAAAGACCTAATTTTTCTCTTCTTTCCGCAAAATCAGCTAAGAATTTATCCCAAGAATGTTTATCCCCGTAATACCAACCGAAATATTGATTTATAGAGATAACATCACAGTATTCAAGGCAAATATCATCCATCGGCTTATCAGTAGCATAGGTTACTATGCGATTACCGCCGTTTTCTTTAAGGAAGCTATAATACTTTTTGGTCATTTGGAGAGCTTCATCTGTTGCAGTTAAGATTTCATTATGCATACCCCAAATTATTATTGAGGGATGATTGTAATAAAATTCAAGCATTTCTCGGTGCATTTCAAGACCTCTGTTTACAACGACATCATCACCAAGTACCTCTTGTGAAAAACCGCCGCCCCAAATGGGGATTTCACTCCAAAAGAGAATTCCGTAGCTGTCAAGCATATCAACAAAAGCTTTCGAATTGGGATAATGCGAGCCTCTGATAGTATTGCAACCAAGGTCTGAAATAATATCAATATCCCTCTTCATAAGCGACTGCGGAAAAGCAAAACCAAACTCAGGATGCTCTTCATGGCGGTTAACACCTCTGAGTTCTATTTCTCTTCCGTTCAAGAAAATCTTGCTATTTTTAACCTCAATTTTTCTAAAGCCGGTGCGGTCTAAAAGGTCATCGCAAGAAGATAAAACCTTAATATCATATAACTCAGGCTTACCCTCATCCCAAAGTCTGATATTTTCTTCAAAAAATTCCTTTGATGAAATCGTTTTGGTTTCTAATGCCTTAAGCGTTATATTCTCTGAATAAACCTTTTTATTTCCTAAGTAAAACTCAATTTTATCAGAAATTTCCTTATCTTCTGCATTATAAATTTCAGCCTCAAAATAACAGTTAGCCTTCGTTAAATCATCATTTAAGGTGTATTTAAAACGGTTACTAAGAATAGAAATTCCCTTTAAATATTCAATTCTAACACTTCTGGTGATTCCGCCATAATGATACCAGTCAACCTTTTTCTGCGGAATAGATTGCTTATCAAATATGTTTCTAACCCTTACGGTTACGGTATGATAGCCCTCTTCGATATTGTTTATAATAAAACCGAACTCAGAGAAACCGCCATAATGGTAACCGAGATAATCGTTATCAAACCAAACATCAGCCTCAGTTAAAACGGCATCAAAGCAAAGCTTTGCAGTGCCTCTTTCAAGATGAACCTTTTTTTGATACCAAGCAACGCCCTCATAGGATAAAAGACCGCTCTCGATGTTCCAAACAGAAGGAACAGATGCTATTACACTGTTTTTAAGGCCCTTAAACCATTTTTCTTCTTTGCCGATATCCTTTTCATCCGTTTTGAAATTCCAAAATCCGTCTAAAGAAACTGTTTTTCTTAAAATATGTTCATCAAAAAGTCTTCTCATAGTGTAACCCCGTCTTTAAAAATAGAAATTTCTTTATATCCATTGATTTCGTTTCTGGTTTCCTTACCCG
>JAZPXP010000133.1:0-1583 GCA_045543715.1 Acutalibacteraceae bacterium | reverse complement strand
TAAACGGAATTTTGAGTGCTGAAGATGTCAGCGAAATCGGAATTTCCTGTGAAAATCATTTAATGTCTTTTGCGGCCGAGGAGTCCCGACTTAACGGTACCATAATTGATATGAACGAATACAGAAAGAAATATATGTATGAATAATAAAAAGAGCCGTGAATTTCACGGCTCTTTATTATAATGATTGTAGTTAGTCGAAACGCCCAAAAGCGTTCCGACAAGCCACTTAAAAAGTGGCTTCAGCAAAATTAAATTCTAATATTTAATTTTGCACAACACTCATTGCAATGGGATAGGACAAATTTTTACTAAAAAATTTGTCGCAAAATCAAAGATTTTGTGGCGAAACAGAATTGTTTCGCTTAACCTATTCCATTATCATGTTCTCTGAAACGGAGTATACCGATGATAGATGAAATAATAACAACGGCTTCGTATATCGCTCCGCCCCAAGAGCTAACGAAAACATTGTAAGCTAAGACAAGCGGAGAGGAAACGAGTATACTTTTGCGGATGCTACTAGGGTTCGGAAAGGACATAGAATAAGTGTTAATCATAAGTCCTGCAACCGAAAGACAAAAATATAGGCCCTCTTTTGCAATAAGACTTGCGGTTATACCCATTGAGCCTATAATAATCGTAAAGAAAATAGGCCAGATTTTATTTATCTTACCGTTTTTTCCAGCAAAATAAAAAACGATATTCCGAACAAAACCGACAAAATTCATAGCCATCCCTGCCCAAGCACCCAGAAGCATATAATGAAAGGCAAAGCAAAGGGTGGTTGAAGCATTAACAACCAAAACCTGTTTGCGTGTTTTAACCTGATAATTTATAAACCCGAGGACAACACAAACACCACCGAGAAGCTGACCAATAACATATAAAACTTGTTCCATTTCAGTAATCTCCAAATAAATTTTGAAAAAGTATATCACATTGTTGTTTAAAAAGCAAGAGATTATTTTTATGTAATAAAAGATTGAAAAATCACAAAACCTCTTTTAAAACATACCTTGTAGAAGAGGTGATATTATGCATTTTGGGTTTTTAACCCCTCAGGCGAGGGCTTTGGTGAAGGGTGGAGGAAAAACACCCCTGATTTTCGGTGAAGTTGAATTTTATCAAAGAGGTAGTTGCGTTTTGGTGGTTGCCGATATTAGAAATTTGCCAAAAAACGAGAGCGGTTTTTACGGCTTTCATATTCATTCGGGTTCATCCTGTGAGGGAAAAGATTTTTCAGATAGTGGAAGCCATTATAACCCCAAAGGAACTCTCCATCCTAATCATGCAGGCGACCTGCCACCCCTGATGCTTTGCGGAGATAGGGCACATTTAGAGGTTTTAACCGATAGATTTAAAGTTTCGGAGATTATAGGGAAAACAGTTATAATTCATAATATGCCTGACGATTTTAAAACTCAGCCATCAGGCAATGCGGGCGAAAAAATAGCTTGCGGAATAATAAAAAAGTAATATTCATCAATTTGCCTCGAACTCACCCGATTCAGAACCAACGGTTATCGTATAGGTTTCACCTTTTTTGATTTCGGGGCTTGAGAGAATTACGATTGCAAAATC
>JAZPXP010000132.1:0-3312 GCA_045543715.1 Acutalibacteraceae bacterium | reverse complement strand
CAGAGAACACTTAAAATTTTAGTAAAATTTTTCATTTTCTCTTTTTCTCCTTTCTTAGAAACCTGTTCCGCCATCGGGATTGGGGTTAATTGGGTCGGGAACTATAACTGTTACAGATGTACAAATAACATCAGCCTTTTTAAGTTCCAGAACCTCAACTTCTGGGGGTAAAAATTTTTTCATCTGATTCACCTCTCAAAAATTTTAAAAAAGATACAACAAACCATATATATTTTACAATACTATTTTATAAATTTCAATGCTTTTTTCGTCTTTTTTAACAAATTTTTCTGGAAAACTTTAGAAAAAATGAGATATTTGACAATAAAAAATAAAAATCACAATTTTTCATAAATAATAATTTTCCATTTGAAAATTTCATATTCAGAAAGCCGCCTTTATGGAAAATTCTTAAGTAAATGTAAAAGAGTTATTTCGCTTCGCATTGTTGTTGTCCTTCGGTCAGTTTTGGGTCAAACACAATATAAGTGTCCTTTTTAAATAGAAAAACGGAGACTACTTCTTTAAGAAGCGTCTCCGTTCGAGCATATGTTATTGTCCACCCTGCCAAAATCAACAGCAAGGGTATCCCCAAGGTCGTAAACACGACCTTGGGTTTTGATTTTTGAATTATCAAGAGTTACTGCTATTTTTAGCTAACGGCCTCAACATATTCTCTAACTTTATTAATATCGGTTGAAGCATTGGTAAAATCATAGCCCGCAAAAGCAGTATCAGCGATTTCCTTATACTCGCCGCCTAAATTATAGTAATCTCTTGCCTGATTTCTTGAAATCTGCTTAGAAGACTTAATGATAACATTTGAATAGTATGTATACTCTTCGCCTTCAAATTCAACGGTTACATAAGCTATTGTTACGAGCTTATATCCTGAGTAATCAGCAGTTCCTGCAGTACCGGAGTTGGTAACATGGAAGTAAAGGTTTTCATTTGTTAACTGCTCAGCAGTTGCACTTACCTTAACAGCAGTTGCAGGAGCAGTCTTGAGATATTCAGCATACTCTTCCGGTTTAGCGTCAGGCTGGAAACCAGCATCAGCATCGATATTTACCTTGAAGCCTGAGATGATACCCATATCAACGATGGTTGAATCGGAGGTAACATTAAGTCTATAGGTAATATCATTTGCATTTTGTCCTGCAGTGCTTGCGAATACAGAAGCACCAAGACTGATAGAAACTTCAGGCTCCTTGGGATCCTCAGTATAGGTTCCGCCCTTAACAGCGAACTCGGTTATATGCACCATAGTATTATTGGTAGCATCAACCTTAAGACCGATATACTTAATGCCTGTTAGGTTTTTCTCAGTAATATCAGTTGTGATATTTCTATATACAACACCACCTGTATAACCTGCTACCTCAACAATAGCATTTTCAGCATTGTAAAGGTCTTCAAGAGTAGCAGAAGCATATACAGTGTAAGGATTATTAACACCCCAACCTGCCTGGAAGTTAACGGTTGTTGGGTTATCAAGAGTTCCGCCAAGGTCATAAGTTACCTTGAAGCTACCACCCTGCTCAAGACCGGGGATATACTTAGCACCTGTACCGTCATTACCAGTTACATCATCAGTAAATCCTGCAAGATAATTATCGGTATCCTCGAAAGGAACAATAGAACCGCCGTTATCAGCAACAGCGCTTACTTCTTTACCTGCAAGGATATTGTTGGAGCCCCAAGAGGTGTTGGGGAAAGCTGCGGTTGAGTTGGTATCGAAACCAGCCTCCATTGTTCCGCCATAAAGACCGAACTCTTCAATATGCTGGTTGCAGTTATTATATGCTCTATGATACAAACGAATAGCAGCATACTTAACATTCTGAAGCTCAAACTCAGAGATATCAATTACATGGGTATTTCCAACGCCTTCATCAGCCTTGAATTCATAGAGAGCCTTATCATAAAGGGTATCAAGTGAATCAGAAGCAAATACAGCATAATGAGCGCTGTTGTAAGAACCATCAACAGTTGTATGATGAATGAATACGAACTTCTCGGGGTTATCAACAGGAGCGTTGAGTGTATACTGTAACTGGAGATATGCAGCAGTCTGGTCAAGACCGTTGTTATCAGCAGTTAATATGGTGGAATCACCGGCAGCGATTGTTGCAGTATCATCCAAAATACCATTAACAGAGCCTAAAGCAACGCCGGAAGCTGCAGTAGTTGTACCATCAGTAGAAATAGCTTCACCAATAGCATACTCTAAATGGTTTTGACCGTATGTAGTATAAACGGTACCCTTGCTATAGTTCTGATATCCGGTAGTAATAGTTGCAGCCTTTTCAACCTCGCCGCCATAAACAGCAAGCTCACGAAGCAACAAATATGCTGCGCCATTTAACTCATAGAAGCGGAAACCAATATATTTAACATTCTTTATTTCAAGGGATGTTAAATCAACATGAAGTTCCTGCCATCCTGCAACAGAAGAGGCACTATACTCATAAACTGAAGAATTAAAGAGTGCACTTTCTTCGGCTGAAGCAAACATTTCAAAGTGCTGAGAGCCTTCGCCTGCATTGCGATATGTAAGCATAAGCTCTTCTGGGTTGCTTAAGAAACTGTTTAAATTGAATACCAACTCAATATATTCATCTTTTTGAGTGATATTACCGTCAGTACCAATTTGTTTATTGGGCTGAATCTGATTGTGGTCGCTCGAAGAGTTGCTGGTTAAAACGCTTAAATCAGGGGTATGTGCTCCGTTCCATGTTGTATCTGAATCCTCAACTATAGAATAAGAAAGAGTGCTTTTAGCGAGTCTGTTAGCTCCATATTCCGACTCATAGCTTCCGTTTGCATCGGAAGTAAGTGCGGAGGTTGTAACGGTAGATTTTCCACCGTAGATACCCAACTCATAGAGTAAGAGGTATGAAGCCGAAGGCAACTCATAGAAACGGAATGCAACATATTTAGCCAAACCTATTTCAGCATCGATATAAACTTCAGTAACTCTGCTGTTTGAAGAATATTCATATACAGAGTTATTGTAAAGGTCAGCCTCATTAACAGAAGCAAATACTTCAAAGTGCTTAGATGCACAATCTTTACGGAAAGATGCTAAAATCTTGTTAGCACCCTTAACGGTTGCGGGTAAAGTAAACTTGAGATCAATATAATCGGATTTTTGAGTAATATTATCTACTGTACCGATACCTGCCCAGGTTTTACCTTGGATATGGTTTTCAGCGTTAGAAGTATTATCGGTTAACTTGGAAATATCAGCGGTTTTATCTAAAGTATCATCCGGAATACTGCCAACAACAGTTGAACCTGCAAGGTTAT
>JAZPXP010000131.1:0-9393 GCA_045543715.1 Acutalibacteraceae bacterium | reverse complement strand
TAGGTTATAAAGCTTCCAACCAACGCCCAGGAAAGCTGCGATTTAGAAATATCGGTTACCTTTTCCATCTCGGAAATAACAGCACCGTAGTTAGTTCTGGTTATATAACTAACCATATAAACAATCATAAACAACCAGGTTATAGCCGAAACCTTTCTCCTGTCCGTAAGCTTTTCCAAAATTTCATCCCCTTTTAAATACCACCGCTATTGTAACACCCTTCCCTTTTTAAATCAACACTAAAATATAGTAAAATCTTAGAAAAATTGTTATATTTTTAAACCCTCGCTTAAAAGCGAGGGTTTTTCCATATTTCATCTAAAAAATCTTTGAGCAACTTCCCTGCAAATAATTCTTTGCTGCAAATATTGCTAAGCCTTCGGCTATCGAAATCATCTATGTTGGAGTATCTCTTAATTAAAAATTCTCTCAAAGAATCAGCACCGTTCAAAACTTCGATTTCATACTCCAAATCTCTACCAAAACTAAAATCAGAATTGAAATCATTGCAAAATTCTTTAAGTTTTATATAATCTAAATTTTCAGCCGTTATTTTACCTGACATAAACCAATAATTAAACAATAGAATTGCATCCTTCTGCCTATCATCAAAGGGCGTTTTGATATCAAATTCTAAATCATCAACTGCATCATTTAAAATATCATAAATAAAAATATGTCTTATGTATCCTAAAACTTCCTCTATGCTTTCAGCAAATAATACTTGCTTACTATCAAATTCATACGATGTTTGCCCTGAAAACCTTATAAAAATAAAATAATCATCTGGCTTAGCAAAGGTTAAATCTTGCATCTCGGTTGCATGACTGTTTTTCCAATTTTTAAATCTCAAGTAATCCATATCTTATCTTCCTTTTCTTTTTAATAGCGGACATAATATGTCCTTATAAAAGTGAATCAGGGATATCGTTCCCAAAAGAAACGATATCCCTGATTTCAACATTTAGCGCTTTTGCTATGTCATCAATATTTTCAATTCGCTTTATATCACCTTTTATCCAACGCCTGATTTGGCGGTCGGAATAGCCCGTTATTTCGGCAAACTGTTTTTGAGTAATCCCCCTTTGCGATAATTCATGTCGCAAAAAACTTGCTATATATTCAGCAAAGGGTAAATTTTTTTCAGCTTTATTCGTAATTATCAACCTCTTTATTATTAATAAGTTTTCTATTAGACTTTTTTAATGTTTAACATCCAAAATATAATATTTCCTAACCTTACCGGTTGGAAAATACACCTTAATTACATTACCGGCCCTTTGCCCAATTAAACTTTTAGCTATGGGAGAAATATCACTTACATTTATAATCTCACCATGTCGTCCCATTTCTTCTTCAGCAATATATTCTATGTATGTTCCATAACAAAGTCTGGGTTTTGTTTTACATATTTTAATAACACCTATTCTTCTTGATACCAAATCTTTTAAAACAACAATATTCCCTGACTCAATTCTTTTTAATCTCATCATATTATAGCTCCTTCTTATGAAGTTTTGCATCTTATTAACAATAATAAAATATCTATCACTTTAAAAAACCAATTCTTCAAATTTCGGTTCTTCTATTTTCCCCCCTTTTTCGATTCTTTCCTTTATACTAATCCCTTCGAAATTTATAGCAAAATTATCATCATAAACATTGTCGACTATATAGTAGTTTTCGTTTAGCCATTCTTCTTTTGTACCATAATATATTTTTTTATTCTTCATAATCCTCGTCCTCCATATAACCATAATCCAGTTCGTAATCGCTTGGCGAAAAATCAAAATCATTATCCTCTCCAAGCATACGAGCAATTTCCCACTCATCATAACCTTGTAAATCATAAGAAACCGGAAATGACAAATCTTCAGGATTATTTGTACCTGGGAATTCTCTACTCCTTGCTGTATATCCCTTGTCTAAAAGTTCTTCTATATACTTATCAGAAAAAAACATTCCAACTTGTCGTTTAATCCCCATCTTATCATATGAGCGTTTTGATTCATAAATTGATGGGTTATGTATTTTAATAACATATACTTGAATATTTCCTTTTATGAGTATACCCTTTACCAACGCTGTTCCTTTTATAAATTTTCCATCAAGATTATGATGATTACGCAAAAATCTAGCATCTATTATATCCGCAAAACGGTTTATTTTACCTGAAGAAAATTTGAGCTGATATTTTTTCCCTTGGTGTTTTTTTATAGTACTTGAAATATTAACTCTTGCATAAAATTCTTTGTCGGGGTTATGATGTAATACTTGCAAAAAACAGGGTACATCAATTTGTGAGTAAGGAAAAAACGAACAGGCCCTATTTTGAATGATTTCCAACTTTAGCAAAAGCTTTCTAAAATCTGTTTTCCCGATTATTAATGGTTTTCCAATTATTCTTAATGTATTCAAAAAAGAACCCTCATATATTTTGCAAGGTACCTTAATAACCGTTTTAATTCTTAAATCCTCGTATTCTTCACAGTCTCTGCAAAAACCATACTTCATCCCATATGTATCAACGAGTCGCACCATTTTTTGAGTAAATATATCAACTCCTAAAATCAAAAGGTATTTAACATTGTTTTTATATTCACTTTTTATATACATTATCGCTATATTCCTAACTTCTCGTCCTCCTAAATCTTCAAGCAAAACCAAATCCTTATAATCAGAATACCTTGAAGCATCATAACTTCGGACCTCATATTCCGAATAAAATAACTCACTCATTTTACTGCCCCCTGTCTTAAAACTAAAATCGTAACGCCATTATTTGTCGTTAGTATCTGCCGCTCAACCCTCCTGCATTTGAATTGCTTTCTCACCATATTAAGCATCCCTTTTCCGCGGTGAAATCCATGAATAACAGTTATTTCCCTAACATTTGAAGGCGCGTTCATAACAAATCTTTCTAAGGTTCTTTTACCATCCTCTACAGACATATCGTGCAAATCAATTTCTAAGGTGATGGCCACTTCTTTTTTAAAGCTCATTTTATATGCTCCTCTATTTCATATTTGGGGAAATAGAAAAACACCAATAAAGAACCATTCATTTCAAAACGCACAACAACAAAACCATAGCTTCCCATACTACGGTTCCGCGATGTTCTTCGAATCTAACGAAAAACTGTTGTGTCAATCAGACAATAAATAACTCTTTATTAGTGTTTGAATGTATTATACCTCAAAAAAACCATTTTGTCAAGCATTATTTTACAATTTTTTACAATTTTCCGATTTTTAACTGTAAATTTTTTGTTTTTTATTTAAAATTCCAATTTTTCCGCATAATTTTTATACAATTTTTATGTTTTTCTTATCTTTAACACAATTATAGCGACAAAATATGTTAATGTCAAGATAAATTCTTATTTTTAACATATTAGGAGAAAATAATTATATGAAGATTTATGATTATAACGGAAAGAAAAATATTTGCGGCGATAGAATCCACGAAGCAAGGTGCAAATTAAGACTAACACAAAGCGATTTAGCGGCTCAATTACAAATAAATGGAATTATAATTGAAAGGGATAGCATTTCAAGAATTGAAATCGGCACAAGATTTGTTGCTGATTATGAATTAAAGGAATTAGCCAAAATATTAAAGGTTTCGGTTAATTGGTTGTTGGGTATAGAATAACAAAAATAGCAAGTCGGCAAGACTTGCTATTTTTATTTTATGATGCTTCTTTTAATTGTTCATTTGCAACGCCTTGCGCGGTTTCGAGCATATTTTCTGCAAAAATTCCATAGCCTTTTTCGGGGTTATCAACTAAAACATGGGTGACAGCACCAATTAGTTTTTCATTTTGAATTATTGGGCTGCCCGACACGAGTGTGTCAATATAGGACCAACAATTTTTATATCAAAAAATTACTAAAACCCCTTTTAAACGCAAAGAAATCGTACCAATCAAGCGCGATTTCTTTGTATTATAGGAAATCTATATTTGTAGATACGTGTTATATTAGGACCAACAATTATCCAATGTCAACAGGCATATTAATATCTTTAGACACTTGTGATATTAGTTTATAAAAAATCGGATCATTATTCTTATTAAAATCAATTGTTATGGGGACAGATGGAGTAGTAACCGGAATTTTTCTCTCGCCACCATTTTCTCTAATAATTATATTTTCTGTTACAACAACAAAAGTTATATGACCCTTATTAAAAATTCCGGCTTTCTTATAAATAAGTTGTTGAACCATATTTCCAGGAAATGTATATGTATATCTACCACTTCTTCCGTTGACAGTAACAGGTTTAGTTATAATTATTTCATTGTTGTTTATTTGAACAGAAGAACCTAAACTTTCAATCATAGGGAAAGGCTTTAAAACTATTTCAGACTTTTCGTCAACAGAATCAGCTGTTATATCATTTGATTTCATGCCCATTAATTGCTTTTTTGTTATTAGTACTTTTCTAGGATTAGCACCTTCATAGGGACCAACTATTCCACGCTCTTCCATTTCATCAATGATTCGTGCTGCTCTAGCATAACCAATCTTTAATCTTCTTTGTAAGAGCGATGTGGATGCAAACCCCACTTCTAAAACAACGTCAATAGCATCATTAAGTATAGGATCTTCGTCTTGTGTGTTTTCATATAAACCCGCTTTTTTGCTTCGTTCAACAGGTTCGTTTCGCTCGATTTCTTCTAATATGGATTTGTCATAACTATTATTTTTTTGCCGGAAAATAATTCCTGAGCCATTTGTCCAAGCGAATCAATACTAGATTCTTTTTTATTTATAGCTTGATTTTGATGATTTAGTATGATTTGCATATCATCATCTGAAACATATAAGCATTGACATTTAACCAACTCGTTTTGCCATTTAAATATCATTCCACCGGGCGTCAACAAAGTTTCCGCACCATTTATATCAAGAATCATTCTTGAATCGGCTTTAGATGCAGTTGAGAAAGCAATTCTGCACGGAATATTTGCCTTAAGTTCAGTTGAAATAATTTTCGCAGTTGGTGTAGACGTTGAGATTATGCAGTGAATTTTTACTAAACGACCTGTTTTTAATAAATTAAATAATTCATTGATTACAGATTCATTATTAGATAAATCAGAATAATCATCAATAATTAAAAAGATTTCCGGTACATCATTAAGTGAACTGCCTTCTTGTTTCAGTCTTAGTCGGCGATTTACTTCATTATTAAGCCATTCTACCGCTCCGGCCACTTTGCCTTGATTAGTAATAACAGGAACTAATAAATTGGCAGAAGAATTAAATATTCCATAATCAACCATTTTTGAATCAAATATCAAAAACTTAACTTTTTCGGGACCATATTGAAGCATTAAAGCACCAAGTAACGACTGAATAAAAGCCGTTTTTCCGCTTCCTGTTGTTCCCGAAATCAGCATATGAGGAATGCTTGCCAAATCTTGCGAGATAACTTTTCCCTCTTCGGTAATACCTAACGGAACAATTAAATCGCCTTTATCTTCAATATTGTTCAACATAGATTTTAATGAGTTTTCAGTATCACCACTAAGACTATCCACACATGATAAAACTTGTTCTGTTTCTCCCAATTTTATCTTTCCTTTCTTTATATTGCGATATCATCAAAAACAATAGTAGAAATATTTTCTGAATCTTTTTCTTTTGATTTTGCAATTCTTTTAGCTTGGCAGGTAACGGTTTTTTCAAATATATTTCGTACTCCACGACCATTACCTATAACCTTTGAGGGAACCTCCTCAAAATATGATTTGACTTTATTTTTAGCTTCTTCGGTGATTTGATATTGATTTTTATCGCACAAACCTTCAAAGATTTGCATCATCTCTTCTGCGGAATAATCTTCAAAATGAATATATCTATTAAAGCGCGATTTTAAGCCGGGATTTGATTCAATGAAATTCTGCATTAAATCATCATATCCGGCAACAATTACCACCAAATCTTCTCGATAGTCTTCCATTGCCTTTAGCAAAGTGTCGATTACTTCTTGTCCGAAATCATTGTCTTTGCCTGTGGCGAGTGTATATGCTTCATCAATAAACAGCACACCACCTATAGCTCGGTTAATTACTTCTTGAGTTTTAATAGCGGTTTGTCCTACATATCCAGCCACTAAACCACTTCTATCTATTTCAACAAGTTGACCTTTCGAAACAAGTCCAAGAGATTTGTAAATTTGAGCTATATTTCTAGCAACAGTGGTCTTTCCCGTTCCGGGATTTCCTGTAAATACTAAATGTAAAGATACCTTTGGAATAGATAATCCTTGCTCCTTACGCATTTGCTGAAGTTGCACTAAACTAATCAAATCATCAACTTCGCTTTTTGCTTTTGAAAGACCAATCAATGAATTTAATTTTTCTAATGATTCTTCCAACGATAGTTCCTGATTTTCAGGTTCCCATCGCACATCTTCTAACGTAATTTCCATTAATTGTTCTGTTGTTAGATTGGTAATACTGGAAATGCGATTTGCTTGTTTCGTGATGACATTTTCAAAATGATTTCTAACCGCTCTACCGTTTCCAAAATCCTTTTCGCGATTATCATACAAATACTGAAAATACTCTTTCAATGCATTTTTTGCTTCTTCATTAATTTTATATTTGTTAGATTTACAAAGAAGTTCAAAAATGTTATACATTTCTTCCAAATTATAATCGTCAAATTGAATGTATCGATTAAAGCGCGATTTCAATCCCGGATTTGATTCAATGAAATTTTGCATCAAATCATTATATCCTGCTACTATAACAACTAAATCATCACGATAATCTTCCATATCTTTTAGAAGGGTATCTATTGCTTCTTGGCCATAACCTTGCGAATCGTTATCAACCAATGTATAGGCTTCGTCTATAAAAAGAACTCCGCCTTTAGCTTTTTGAATAAGATCGTGTGTTTTTATTGCTGTTTGTCCTACATAGCCTGCCACTAAGTCGCTACTATCAGCTTCTATTAATTGTCCCTTTGACAATACACCTAATTCTTTGTAAATCTGTGCTACTAGTCTTGCTACAGTAGTTTTTCCTGTTCCGGGATTTCCTGTAAAGACTAAGTGATACGACACAGGTGCTGTGGGTAATTCCTGACTCTTACGAAGTGCTTGAATTTTTGCAAAATTTGAAATATTAGTTATTTCATTCTTAACCTTGCTCAATCCAATCAATTCATTAAGCGCTTCCATAGCAGACTTATTCTTATTTGAAGCAACTTTTTTGTTAGTGGAATTCTTCTTGGTTTCTGCCGGTTTTGAAGAAGTATCATTTTTGGATACATAAGAAAAAGGATCAAAATCAGCCTTAAAAGCCTTAATTTTATTTAAATCACAAACATCAGTTAATAATTGATAATATTGTGTCACCAATCGCGCTTCTTCAAAGGTAACTTCGGTATCTATCAACGTGAATTGCAAAAATATTAATTGCATTCCCGAAGCAAAAGCACGACTGTAATTGGTGTTATTTTCTTTGTCGAATGACACGATTTCTTCAAAAAACTTCGGCACTTTGATTTGCACTTCGTTTTCTTCTAAAAAACGCCTTGTTTCATTAACTTCTTCGGAAGTGAAAATAATGCGGTTGCATTCTTTTGTATATATTTCATTTAACGCTTCCTTAAACAACTCAACTTCTACATCAAAGTTTTTCCAAAACATTATTGCGCACGAGCGACTAAATGCATCAATTTCATTTGATAAATTAACCGAAGCTTCCGGATAATTATCTATAAAAACCTTTATTGCTTTTTGATAATTAATATGTAAATCATTGGTATATTTACTCATTCGACTCACCTCTAATCGAAATGTTCTGCATAAATTCTTTTAATAAACGATTATTAGAATTTGCATAATCTACTGCAAAAGCCGGCAACACAGTTGTGCTCGAATTTGTTTTTTCCGACTCGTTAGAATTTTCAGTTAGTGAATTGTTCACTACTTCTTCTAATGCTTTTTCGCTATCGAAAGAAAGAACGTTTGTGATATGCGAAGCATATTCGTTCCAACTATTTTCTAAAACCGTTGATATGTTAGAATTAGAAATGTAAAACTCTAACGCCAAACCGTTTTCTGAGGACAGCTTTAAAGTGCCATATTTACATACCGGCAACTTAGGGTTTTGTTTGTATCGCATATCGGGACCACCATTGCGATTAACATATTGCCAAGTCCATTCAAGTATCTGAGCATCTTTAGGGACAGCAACAGAAGAGTTCTCAACAAAACGAGTGTTTGAAGCTGAAATGCTAAGATTTTTATAAGAGTAACCCGTAACAGATCTACCGTTAATTACAACAATTAAATTCGGTAAAAATATAATTTTGCATTTTTGAGTTTTAATTTCCACTATTGAATTATCACATTTGATTTTTGCAGAATTGTTTTTTTGTGGTTTGATTTGTCGTATGGTTTTTATATCGCTACGTTTAATGTTTTGTCCTGCGCCGGCATTATGTTTAGTATCGAAAACATTAACTTTACTTTCAACTAACCACACTTTCTTGCTGTTACGGAGTAAGTCAACTGAAGATATAAAATTTTTCCATTTGTTATTAGCTGTTTCATCTAATTCGTAGTTGATCTCCGCGCGGAAATACTTTCGAAACACAATTCTCAAAACAATTAATGCAATAAATAACAATAAAAGTAGCGGTGAAAAAGCAATAAGGAAATAGCTTACTATAAAAGCAATAATCCATAAAGTATTAGTCATTCTCGCCTTCTTAATACTAGATAAAAACGCATTTTCAAATTCAGTTTCTACCATTGATTCAGTATCAATATTAACTGCTGAAATTGCAGTGGTATCTAATTCCGGTAATGCAGGGACAGAATCATTATAATTATTTCTGCCATTGCTTTTAGAACCTATTTTTTTGCGATAATATACACCATTTGAACCTAGATTTACGTATGTTCCCTTAGGACCAAAAGACATTCGAGCGCCTTTTACTCCTGTTGAAAACCCGATTCCTGATTTTGAAAAATTAAGCCTAAAAGGTCCAAATGATTTACTTTTTCTAAAATAAAATCCCATGATAATTTCCTCTTATTAAAACTATTATATGTAATGACTATATTTAAATTATATCATATATGTGAAAGTAAAACAAGTATATCAAAAATGCAGGATTCAAAATAGAATCCTACATTTTTTATGATGCATCTTTTAATTGTTCATTTGCAACGCCTTGCGCGGTTTCGAGCATATTTTCTGCAAAAATTCCATAGCCTTTTTCGGGGTTATCAACGAGGACATGGGTAACGGCACCGATGAGTTTGCCGTTTTGCAAAATCGGGCTTCCCGACATTCCCTGAACTATACCGCCTGTTTTTTGGAGCAATGCTTCATCGGTAACGGTTATTAACATATTCTGGGTT
>JAZPXP010000130.1:0-3130 GCA_045543715.1 Acutalibacteraceae bacterium | reverse complement strand
TTCTTCCGTGGTTCAGACAGCAACATCAGGGTTCACTTCCGATGACAATGGTAGTTATACCAGTGTTTACGGTAAAAACCTTTTGGCAAACACAACATTGACCGCCAATATTGTTGACGGCACTGATGCAGGTAACGCTTTTAAGTTATCATCTAACAAAAAAGATTACCTTGAACCTGACCATTCTGTCTTAACAGATGGTTCCAACGCAGATTATAACCACATCCAGACCGATAAGGTGATAGGTACATTTGGAAGTAATGAGCAGAAGGATGAATATGTTGAACTTCTTTTCACTGCTGGAAATGCTCTTAACGGTCTCGAAAAGATGCTTATTGTTTGGAGTTTACCTACTGTTCCAAAAAACAGAGCCTCCAAGCATTATGACATATTTATGGGTAGCGATATAAATACTCTTTATTCTACCCCCTTGGCATCATATAAGGCTTCAACGAGAAACATCAATGAGCATGCTCTTGATTTAACAAGTGTAAATCTTGCGAATGTTAAGTATATAGCAATTCGTATTTATGAAATGCCTCTTGCAAGCGGCACTTGTGCGCAGCTTTCTGAGATTGCACTTTACGGAGAGGAAAATCCCTTAACTACAGGCGGTTTCACCTCTGATGCTGATGGAAGCTATGCAAGTGTTTACGGCGCTAACCTTTTAGCCAACACTACTTTGTCTGCAAATATTGTTGATAACTCTAATACAGACAATGATTTTAAGCCTAGATCAGGCAACAAAAAATATGAACCTATTCTTTCTGTTTTAACAGACGGTTCTAACGGTGCTGTTAACCAGATTCAGACTAATGAGGTAATAGGCGCTAAAGACGATTATGAGCAGAAGGATGAATATGTTGAACTTCTTTTCACCGCTCAATCTCCTCTTAATGATCTTGAAAAGCTGCTTATTGCTTGGGATACCCCTGCAAATGTAGCCAACAGCACAGGAACAGACAGGACATCTAAGCATTACGAAGTGTTTATGGGCGATGATACGAACACCCTTTATAATGAGTCCGTCTTCTCCTATCAGTCTGCTGGGAGAGAGGGTAATGAGCATATCCTTGATTTAACAGGCAAAAATCTTGCAAATGTTAAATATATCGCAATTCGTATTTATGAAATGTCTATTAGAGGAACCACCATTACCCCTTCTGAGATTGCACTTTACGGAAAGAAAAGTCTCGTAACTGCCGGCGGTTTTACCTCTGATGCTAATGGCAGCTATGCAAGTGTTTACGGCGCTAACCTTTTAGTCAGCACTACTTTGTCTGCAAATATTGTTGATGGCTCTAATCCGAGCAATGATTTTAAACCTAGATCTGGCACCAAAAAATATGAACCTATTCTTTCTGTTTTAACAGACGGTTCTAACGGTGCTGTTAACCAGATTCAAACTAATGAGGCAATAGGCGCTAAAGACGATTATGAGCAGAAGGATGAATATCTTGAACTTCTTTTCACTGCTCAATCTCCTCTTAATGAGCTTGAAAAGCTGCTTATTGCTTGGGATACCCCTGCAAATGTAACCAAAGGCACAGGAACAGATAGGACATCTAAGCATTATGAAGTGTTTATGGGCAACGATATGAATACCCTTTATAATGAGTCCGTCCTCTCCTATCAATCTGCTGGGAGAGAGGGTAATGAGCATATCCTTGATTTAACAGGCAAAAATCTTGCAAATGTTAAATATATCGCAATTCGTATTTATGAAATGTCTATTTGGGGCACCTGTATCACTCCTTCGGAAATTGCTCTTTATGGCTCGGGTATCGCTCCTGAAATTATAAATTCTCATAAGAGTGCAAGTTTTACCGACCAGTATGGCGCTAACCGTTTGGCAGAGTCTTCTATATCAGGCTTTGAAACCAACGATAAGGGAACAACCAAACAGGATGTTAAAAACCTAACTTCTGAACTTATTGATGGAGCCTGCGCGAATAATCAGATTCACCATAATTTAAATAGTCCTGAAACATGCTTGCTTAATGCCCAGAATAACGGCATTGACCAGACTGATGCTTATTTCCAGATAGATTTTGCAATCGACGGTGTTGTTAATAATCCTGAGAAATTCTTTATTACCTTCCACGAAGGAAGCAATAAAGGTTTATCTTCTCAACACTATGCGTTTTATATCTCAAGTGATTCTGCAACCCTTTATGATGATGCTAACAAGGTTTATGAATATAAAAGTTCAACAGGCAATGGCGAGGGTGTTGAACATTTGTATGACATTTCGGCAAAAAGGTTTACCGATGTTAAATTCGTAGGTCTTCGTATTTATCATAGAGGATATATGGATTGCGCTCAGCACCTTGCTGAAGTTGGTTTATATGGCGGCGAGTTTACCGTTGATACCTCTAAAATTCATCAGGTTAAGGGATATCATGGGGATTTAGCTCAGTACGGTCAGAACTATTTGAGATGGGATGCTCTTACCTCAATTGCTACTAATGGAACAGAAAAGGTTGAAGTTCCTATTAAGAACAGTAATCTTACTGATAGCACGGTAAATCAGTATATCTTTACTACTGATACTTCTGTTTTAACAGAGGAAAATAACAGCATAGACCAGAAAACAGCCTATATTCAGTTAACATTTGACCTTTTTGGTGTTCTTGATAACCCCAATAAGTTCATAATTGATTTCCATGAGGGCACTAATGCTAGCTTATCTTCATGTCATTATGAGATTTTCGCTTCTGATAAAGAAGGGGATTTATATGATGCTTCGAACAGTCTCTATGAATATAAAAGTTCAACAGGCGTTGGCGAAGGTCTTCAGCATCAGATAAGTCTTGGCCATTTAGGTTTAACAGGTCTTACATACTTCGGTGTTCGTATTTACCATAGAGGATATAATAACTATGCTCAGCACATCGCAGATATCGGTCTTTACGGTGGTGAAGATACTAAGTTTGTTGCCGATATGGCTAAGCTTGCGCTTCAGGTTGAAGGCACCCATAAGTATCCAGGTTGGGTTGATGTTTACGGCACTAACTATTTCGCAACTGCTGAAGGCAGTATTATTGCTACTAACGGTTCAGCAACCTCCGAGTTTTACTATCCTGTTATCTTAACTGAGGACCGATTTACTGAGAATAATTTCATTGCT
>JAZPXP010000129.1:0-12870 GCA_045543715.1 Acutalibacteraceae bacterium | reverse complement strand
AAGAGACCTATTTCGGATAAGAATACGCCCATGCCCGATTCTTGAATAGAACCGTTAACAGATGTAACCGAGGTTCTATGATAGAAACGAATACCGAAGTATCTCATATCCTCAAGGTTCATACCCGAAGTATCAATATGATGCTCAACGCCCTTAGCAGTACCCTCATAATAGTAAATGCTGCTTTCGGGTTTATAAAGGTCCTCTTCTGTTTTAGAAGCAAACACTTCATAGCACTTAGGTGCTCTGGTTGAATCAGTTCCTTCGTGGAAAGCGAGTGAAACTCTCTCGGGATTATCGATAACACCCGCCAACTTTTCAGTTATTTGAAGATATGCATTTTTTTGCGGATTTTCGGAGGTATAGTTATTACTCTGAGTAAGAATTTCATCCTGAGCGATAACATTCTCGGTAAATCTATCCTCTGTTAAAATAACAGGGTGATAAACTGTTGCGGTTGATGCGCCGTTAGTAGCAATAATGCTACCCTCAGCAGTTGCAAAATAGTTAGTTCCGTAAACACCAACCCAGCTTGCATTTCTATGTGTACCTTCAACCTGAAGAGCAAGCTTGGTCATATCGGCAACAAACTTTGTATTGCTATTACCATAAAGACCGATATCAGCAGTATGCTGAACATTGCCTTGATATCCTCTGTGGTAAATACGAACACCGAAATACTTAAGACCGGTAAGTCCTAAACTATCAAGTCTTAACTGATGCTGAACGCCCTCACCAACACCGCTTTTAGATGTGTATTCCCAGATGCTGTTAGATGCATCATATAAATCCTCTTCATTATCAGAGGCGAAAACCTCATAGTGTCTCGAAGAAATTGTTGAATCGGAACCCTCGTGGAAATCGAATATAAACTTATAAGGATTATCGAGAACACCGCAAAGGTCAAATGTCCACTGAATATATGCTGTTTTCTGGTCATTGCTGTTGTTCTGAGTTGTTAAAACAGAATTATCAGCGCTGAACATACACATATTTATGGTGCTATCGGTAAGGTTGCTGTTGGGGATAGGAGCTTCAACACTTTTAACGCCATTAGTAGCAGTTGAAGCAACCGCATGCCATCTTAAGTAGTTCTGACCGAACTGAGCTAAGTCCTCGTGGTAAGCCTTAACCTGATGAAGCTTAGAACTATCAAGAATAAACTCTCCGCCGAACATACCAAGCTCAATAAGATGCTGAACATAACCCTGATAGCCTCTGTGATAAATACGAACGCCAACAAATTTAACATCGGTTATGTTAAGTCCCGAAATATCATAAAGATGCTCAACACCCTGACCTGTGCCAGTTGTTGAAGTATATTCATAAATCTTGTTTGCATCATCATAAAGATCAGATTCTTCGTCAGACATAAAGAATGCATAATGCTGAGAAGAAATTGCGGTGTTATTTCCTTCGTGGAAAGATAATAAAAATTTCTCAGGATTGTTAACAACGCCGTTAATAGCAAAATCAATCTGGAAATATGCATCGGTCTGATCGATAGTGTTATTCTCAGCATTAAGAATGTTCTTATCGGGATTTGCAAAATCGTGGTTAAGCATATTTGAATACTCGCCGATTTTGCCATCTATAAGACCGCCGCCAACGCCGTTAATTTCCTGTCTGGTATTTCCGTTATCATTGGTTGCAAAGCCTGTAAATACCGACTCTGCTAAACGGTTAGGACCAAATTGGTCGGTAAAGGTAGCGCTCTTATGAGAATTGATAATCTCAGGAGCAATACCCGAGCCATAAAGCGCGATTTCGGAAGGAGTTATACAAGTAGCCCAGAGAGACATCTCATAAACTCTGATTTCAATGTACTTAATATTAGTAAGTTTTGCTTCAGAAAGGTCGATAATGTGCTCATTACCCTGTCTTGTTGAAGACTGATACTCAAATAAAGGCTTATCGTAAAGAGTATCCATAGAATCAGAAGCATAAATTGCATAGTGCTTTGAAGTGCCTGTCACACCGGTATTGTTGTTTGCAACACGTGCGGGAGTATCCCAGGCAATAAGCATCTTCTCAATATCATTGAGAGGAGTATTTGCGGTGAATAACATCTTAACATATTCATCGCTCTGCTCATGGTCGCCCGAAGCACCGATTGCCGCTTTAGTCTGAATTTGGTTGACAGCATTATTTGTGCCATCAGCTAAATAAGAAAGATTCGGCTTGTGAGAATCGCTATTAAAGGTATTACTTGAATCAGTACCATCAACAACCTGAGAAGCAACCGTTGAGTTTGCTAAAAGGTTTGCACCGTAAACACTGCCGTAACCACCGTTTGCATCGGAAGTAAAAGAGCCGGTTGTAACGGTAACATTTCTTCCGTAAAGAGCAATTTCAGAGGGTACAAGGATACAAGAATATTGAGCAATATGATAGTAACGAACTCTGAAATATTTAATATTTGAAAGGTTTGCAGGGGTAAGGTCTATAACCTGCTCAATACCCTTAGACTGAGATTTATATGTGAAAATCGGAGCTGCAGTATTGAGTTCTGCCTCGGTTGAGGCGGCATAAATTGAATACCACTGTGAACCGCTCATAAGGGTTGATTCTAAATCTGCACGCTCATGAGCAATAAGGAAGGTTTCGATATTGTTAAGAGGAGCAGCAGTTGCAAAAGTTACATCTATATATGTATTTTCATTTGCTTTTGAAAGTGTGTAGTTATTATCCCAACCCATATCGGCTTGAATCTGGTCTCTTGCCAAAGTAGTACCATCAGTCAATACTGAAGCATCGGCTAAATGAGATAAGGTTACTTCAGAGCCTTCCTTAACAGCCTTAGTTGTTACGGTTGCACCCGAAAGCATATTCTTGCCGTAAACAGATGTATAGCTATTGTCAGCATCATCTGTAAAGGTTGTGCTGCTTGTTGCAGAAACTGTTTTTCCGCAATACATTCCAATTTCAGAAATCTTACAGATAACTGCAAAATCCAAATCATATAAACGAACCCTTACATATTTAATACCTGTTAAATTCTTAGCGGAAATATCAAAAATCTGCTCTTGCTGAGTATTATCCAAATCCTTCCAGGTTATAACAGGTGCAGCAGTATCAAGCTCTGCTTCGGTTGCTGTCATATAAACCGAATACCAACCTGAAGGAGTGTTTCCGTTTGAATTCGGGAAAGCCATCAAGAATTCTTCGATATTTGTTGTAGCAGTCGGAAGAACAAAATCAATATCTATGTAGGTGTTTGTTGTAGGATTATAGCCGTTAACCCAACCTGAAGCCTGATATGTTACAAATGCATCAGTCTTACCATTAGTTAAGTCGGCTATATTAGAATAGGAAGCACAGTTAAAAGCTCCCTTATCCTCGCCCAAATAAGTATAATTAGAAGTAACTGTAGCTCCTGCTAAAACATTCGCACCTAATTCCTTATTAGAAGCATAAGAGCCATCAGAGCCTATAGAATATGAAGAATTATTCTTAACATTCTGTCTCTCAGCGTAAAGTGCAATTTCAGATGGGAGAAGAATAGCTCCAACCTGACCTCTGTAATAATATCTGATACCGAAATATTTAATGCCGGTTAAATTCTTATCAGAGATATCAATAATCTGCTCAACGCCTGCATTGGCATCCTTATATTCATATACTAAGTTTGTAGCATCATAAAGGGTATCCTTAGTTGCCGAAGCATAGATAGAATACCATCTGCCATAGAAATAGCTGTCGGTTTGTCTGCTATTCGGAGCATGAGCTATAAGGAACTTAGCGGGATTATCAATAGCTCCATTAGTGGTGAATGTTAACTGAGTATAGGAGTTAGCATTAGCCTTTGAGAAGGAATAGCTGTTATCCCAAATTCCATCAAGCTGAATTTGGCTGCCATACTGGGTGATACCGTCAGTTAAGGTAACTGCCGTTGCTGTATGGCTGACTGCCTGAGGTGCGCCATCAGTAACAGCGCTTGTTTCAACCGAGCTTCCTGCCAAAAGGTTTGCGCCGTATTTTCCAAGATAGCTCATATTGCTATCGGAAGAAAGAACGATATTATTCTGAACCGCAGAAGAAGCGGTTATAAAGAAGCCAACATTGATAGCCGAAAGCAACAATGCAACAACACATAAAATACTTAAAACTTTCTTAGTCTGCTTTTTCATTTTAATCGCCTCTCCTTTCATTATCTGATATAAACTACGCCAAGAGCATAGGTTGTGTCTATAGTTCTGTCAAACTCACCGTTGTTGTTTGAATCGATATAAGCCGCAACGGCTATTCTATCGCCTGCTATAGCATTAGCACCTGCAGTGTAAAGACCGTTCTGGTCGATAGTTCCCTTATCGGCAGCATCTTTCTCAGCAATGGTCTTACCCTTAGAAGCAGCAGAAGCTAAAACTGCCCATTTAACCTGAGCTCCCGAAACATTGGTATTAGCTTCGAACCGAACCGTTCTCTCATCCGAAACTTCCAATTCCTTAGTAACCTCTTTAAGAGTTACATTCTTAACAGGAGCCTTGGTTGAATAAACATAAACTGCATAGCCTCTTCCAACTGTATCTGTAGCACTCTTCTTATCAGCGCTTAAGGTTGCTCTGCCATCACTCTGGATAACAGCACCATTCAGGTTGAAATCGCTGCCATAATATGTATCATTAGTAAACTCTTCGCCTCTGCCGTGCTCATTAGTGAAGGTGTAACGGTAGAGTCTGTCAAAGCCTAAAGCCTTGTCAAAGTTAAGCTTAATGTTGCGGTTAGCATCGCCCTCATTAACCTCAACAACAAAGGTATAGTTGCCATCAGGAAGCTTATATGAGGAAACTCTTAAGTCCTCACCCTGCCATTCGGTCATAAGAACATCCGAATGCATAGGAACATAGTTCTGATAAAGGGATACCCAGTAATAGTTGGTTGCAACCCTTGCTTCGCCATACTTAGTACCAAGGTTAAACTGCTGACCGATACCTGTTACGAAGTTAGAGAACTTAATTCCGTTGGGATTGGGGTTAGGATAATAGCCTGTTCCCATATCCCAGTTGTT
Source organism: Acutalibacteraceae bacterium (assembly GCA_045543715.1). Taxonomy (GTDB): domain Bacteria; phylum Bacillota; class Clostridia; order Oscillospirales; family Acutalibacteraceae; genus UBA737. The sequence goes on along the minus strand of JAZPXP010000129.1, from coordinate 7,862 downwards.
AACAAGCTTACAACCTGTATTAGCACCCATTATACAATAAGAAGCATAGGTTAAATCCCAATCGAAATCACCGTCAAATACCATAAGGTTTCTTTCGGGGTCGCCTTCAACCCAGTCCTTATCAGGAGACTCAGCGCGGAACTCGTGAATAGCTACAGGCTTGCTTAAAAGAGCATTCCATTTGCAGAACTGGTCAAATAAACGGTCATAACCATCATATCCACCATCATTTATATCCTTGCCATAATAATAGTGCTTAGCATAGCCCAAGAAGTCCTCGCCCATGAGCTTATCAAGAGCCGTCTGGAGTTCATCAAGCTCAAATGTGCCATAATCGTAAGAACAGTCAGCACCCATAAGCTTAAAGTTCTTAATACCTTCGCTGTTTTTAGCATTATAGAGCTTACCATTCGATGCCTTAAGGCCTGTTTCCTTGATATATTCAACAGCCTTTTGCATATATGAATAAAGAACAAGATTATATGTAAGGTAATCCTCGTGAGTACCAAAGTCATCAAGCCAGCCGTAAACCGGTTTCGAAACCTCATTACCGAAGCACATAGAAACTATAAGACCTGGATATCTTGATTCGCACTCAACAAGCCAATAGGCATTAGCCTTAACGAAAGACTTGATATCATAAGGAGCAGAGCCGCCGGGATACCTGGTTTCAGCAGCATACCATTTCTGGATACGGGTATGAGCCTTCCAACCCGAATTAAGCAAAACCTTGGTGCCTGCAGTCTGGAAAGCATCCATCATTTCCCAGAAGGAAGCCATAGAATCATTATCCCAGGAATATTTTCCTGAAATATAGTTCTGATAGTCCTTATTGTTTTCAATATCATCTCTCGAAGGATTTTCTTCCTCGTTGGTAATCATAGCGTCCATACTGATAATGGTACGGGTATATGCCATTTTGGACTGTATGTACTTATGGCGCTCGAATTCCCACATAACGCTATCATAACCTTGCAAAACAGCGTCATCAGAGAGAATTTCTGGGAAGGTGTTTCCTCCAAGACCCCAATAATCTTTATAAGCAACATTATTTAACTGAACATCGATATTGCGGTCATTTCCTGTTACCTTATCGCCGAATTTCTGGATTTTTGCGGTATAAACCTTTTCATCCTCTTTGCCTGATTCATCATCAATCCAGTCCATATCGTCAACAACATCTTCGGATTCCTCCTCAGAAGGTGTTTCTTCCTCGGTTTCATCATCAACAATCATATCGTCCCAGAAACCGTCATCAAATGTGGTATCACCAATCATATCGTCTAAAAATTGGTCAAATTCATCGTCAATATGGTCGGTTATAACTTCTCCCTTAGTAGTAACCTTTTTGATTATTGTTTTGGTACTATAGCTATTAACAATAACAATTGCTCCAAAAGCAATAGCGGCAGCCAAAACAACAGCAATGGCACCCAAAATAATCTGCGCTTTCTTGATTTTCATAGCTTCCTCCTTGAAAAATTAGTTCGCCTAATTGAAAAAATTAAAGAAAATTACACAAATAAATAATATACCATTTCACCGCTATATGTCAATGTTTTTGGCGCATTTTTTCGTTTATTTCAACAAATTTTTGCATAAAACTTTAGTAAAATTGAGATTTTTTACAAAAATAGAAAATTATCTCAATTTTTCATAAAATTCGTTTCTTTTATAATTGTAGACCCCTATTTTTTATTAATCCTTTTTGAGCCACTATAATTTTAGTTATAAAAAAAGGTCCTGAAACTCTTGGTTTCAGGACCGAATTTTAATTTGCTAAAATATTTTTCTTTCTTGTTGCTAACTGAACGAATGCAACCGCGCCAATTAAGCCTAAGCCGATAATATCGGTTCCAATTCCGGGATACATAAGAAGTAAACCGCCGACAGCGCTGATAATTCTCTCGTACCACGCCATTTTATGCAAGAAGAAGCCTTGAAGTGCAGCCGAAACTCCAAAAATGCCCACAACCGAAGTGATGCAAATAAGAATTACCTCAAAAACACCCGTATTAACAAAGAGCATTGCGGGGTTTAAAGCGAAAATATAAGGAACTATGAATGCGCCAATAGCAAGCTTAGTTGCAGTAAATGCCGTTTTCATCGGGTTTGCCTGAGCAATAGCCGCTCCCGCATAAGCCGCCAAGGCTACGGGCGGAGTAAGGTCGGCAACAATACCAAAATAGAAAACAAAGAAATGTGCCGCAATATCGGGAACACCCATCTTAATAAGAATAGGAGCGCAGGTTGCCGCCATAATGCAGTAGTTTGCAGTGGTCGGAACACCCATTCCGAGAACGATACAGCAAAGCATTGTTAAGAAAAGGGCTATTATAATCTGATTTCCAGCTAGGGCTACAATACCATTTATAATGATATTAGCAAGACCTGTCATAGTTATAGTTCCTGCAATAATACCTGCAACACCGCAAGCAACAGCAACGGTTATCATACCTTTGCCCCCTGCTGCAAGAGCCTCGAAAACACGCATAGGAGTAATTCTGTTTTCCTTATTGAAAAGACCAACAATTATGGTTGCAATAATAGCAATAGCAGCCGCAAATGCAATCGAGTTTTTACCTGTTCCAACAAGATAAATCAAAATAATAAGGGGCAAAAGCAAATAAGTCTGTTTTAAAAGGGGCTTAAGTCTTGGAAGCTCTTCTTTAGTTAAGCCTCTGAGTCCCTCTTTTTTAGCCTCTAAATGAACTGCAATAAAGACGCCGAGGAAATAAAGAACGGCGGGCAAAATTGCACGGACAACTATATTGCTATAAGGGACGCCGATATTTTCAGCCATAAGGAATGCCGCAGCACCCATAATCGGGGGCATTATCTGACCGCCCGTTGAAGCCGAAGCCTCAGCAGCTGCTGCAAATTCAGGCTTATAGCCTGTCTTTTTCATAAGCGGAATGGTAACCGAGCCTGAGCCTACGGTATTAGCAACTGATGAGCCCGAAACCATACCCTCCATAGCAGAAGCGACAACGGCAACCTTTGCAGGTCCGCCCGAAAATCCGCCAACAACAGAATTTGAAATCTTGATAAAGAAATCGGCAATTCCGGTTCTTTCAAGGAAAGCTCCGAAAATTATGAATATCGCTATAAACTTAGCGCAGGTGTTAATCGGGGTTGAAAGTATACCTGCGGTGGTCGAATAGAAAAGCTGACTGACAAGGGTTTCTATTCTTCTCATAACATCGGGGTTAGTGAGTCCCCAACCAATCGCATATATAATAAATGCACCGGCAACACAGAGAATCGGTAAACCAACGCATCTTCTGCAAAGCTCAAACAAGCAAAGAATACCAATCACACCGATTATAATCTGATGAGTTTCGAAATTTCTTCCCTGATTGATAATGGTCATAGCATCAAAGGTATAATAGAAGAAAGAGCCTGAGCCTAAAACCATTAAAATAATATCATACCAAGGGATAAAATTAACCCTCTGTGCTCCCCTTTTCATCGGATAAAGTAAGTAACCCGCAAAAACAATTGAACCAACAAAGCTTGAAAGAATAATCTCCTGCGGCCAGGTTGCAAAAAATGTTACATAGATACAAAACAAAGAAAACAAAGCAAGAATTGAGTTTACTATAATTTTAGGAGTTCCTTCCCAAATTCTTGTGTTTGATTCTCTGTCAAACTTTTTCATAACGGCATCTAAGTCCATGGGAGCTTCGGACTGAGATTCCTTCTTTTTAGAGAATAACAACAAACTTCCTACCTTTCTTAAACAGTAAAATAGCTGCGACTATAATTTGCCGCAGCTATTACTCTTTTGAAAATTAACACGCAGTCAATTATTTAACTGCAACTTCAATATTCTTTTCCTTGAAGTATTTAGCAGCACCTGCGTGGAAAGGAACAGTAAGACCCTCAGTTGCATTCTCAAGGCTTAATTCTGCACCCTTTGCGTGCTCTTTTGTAATAGCATCGATATTATCGAATATTGCTTTTGTAATGTTATAAACATCGTCCTCAGTAGCAGAAGCTGAAACGATTAAGGTTGCTTTAACTGTAACAGTTGCAATCTCTTCAGCCTGATTCTGATAGGTTTCTGCAGGAATCTTATAAACTGAATAGAAGGTATTGTCCTTCATAAGCTTCTGAGCGATATCGCCATCAATAGGAACGATGCGGGTTTTGCTGTTTGTCATGCAAAGCTCAGTAATAGCAGGAGTGGGAGCGCCTGCAACGATGAATGCAGCGTCAATCTTGCCATCCTTTAACGCATCAGCACTCTGGTCGAAGTTCTGATACTGGGGATTGATATCTTTCTCGGTAAGACCAGCAGCAGCAAGAATATCCATAGCGTTGAAGTAAACGCCCGAACCTGGAGCGCCGATAGAAACCTTCTTGCCCTTAAGGTCTGCAACAGACTTAATGTCAGCATTAGTAGTTACAAGCTGAACTGCCTCTGCATAAAGACCTGCAACGGTGCGGAAGGTATCAATTTTGCCCTCTTCCTCGAAAGAGCGGGTGCCCTGCCAAGCATAGTGCATAACATCGGACTGAACTGTACCCAACTGATAGTCATTAACATCAATACCCTGAATGTTGTCCTTAGAACCTCCGGTTGAAACAGCGTTAACGTTGATGCCGGCATTGTTTTTAATGTACTGGCCTAAAATTCCGCCGTAAGCATAATATGTACCTGTGGGGCTTCCTGTACCCATAGCCATTGCGGTTGCACCCTTCTGTGTCTCACTGCCTGTTCCTGCAGTACCGCAAGAGCAAAGAGCGAATACCAAGGCCAACGCCATAATAATAGAAATGATTCTTTTCATAAAAATTTCCTCCCATAATATATTAACAATTAGCATTATACACAAAAACTGCATTTTTTGCAAGTAAAAATTGCATTTATTAAATATTTGTAATCTTATATATGTAAAAAATTGAATTTTTATGCATTTAACCAAATGAACGGAATAAGGCGGTATTTAACCTTTTGCTTGTATTCAGCATAACCTACAAGCTCTTTTTCGAGCAACTCCTCTTCCCATTTTATTCGCTTTGCAATAATTAAAGGATATGCTAAAAAGATTATAAATGAATATATAGAGCCTAAAATTATAGGCATCGATAAAAACAAAAGCAGCGTTACGCTATACATCGGGTGGCGGACAATGCCGTAAAGCCCAGTATCTACTATGCTTTGGTTTTCTTCAACCTTGATAGTGCGGCTGAGATAGGTATTTTCCCTCAAAACCTCAGCATAAAGGATATATGCAAAAATAAAAACCGCCGCCGCTATGTAAACCACCGTTTTCGGCAACATATACCAACCGAAGCGAAAACCAAAACCTGCAATTATAAAGCCCAAAACAAACATAAGACCGCTAAGCTTTACAACCAAATCCTGCTGCCGCTGCTCTTCTTTAACATCAAGCCTTCTTTTTAGCAATTCAGGATTTTTAACCATCATAAATATACCCGCCAAGAACATAGGGATAAATAAAATTGCGAGAAGCAACCAACCATTTAAAAAGGTGAAACTTCCTGCAGGCAAGAAAATAAGCGCAGCCACTAAAACAACGCCTAACAAAAACTTTGTTACGGCACTTATAAATAATTTCATCATAATATCACAGCCTTTCGAAATGGATGAAAAAAGAGCGAAGATTTAATAGTTAAAAAGTAAAATTGACAAGCATCTGTCGAAGCCTGTCGATTTTTGTCAAGAGACTACAAAAAAGATGGAAAATTCTTTTTTGGCGGAGGGATTCGAACCCACGCAACATTTAATAATCAAATTTTATGATATGATTTTATACGTAAAATTTGGAGTTTCATTATGAACATCATCAAAAACTTCTAACATCAATTTGCATTCATCTTGTAATTCTTTTTTCATGGAATAAAATCCGTGAAGTTCTGCAGAGAAATTTTCACGTTCATAAAATAAACCGTCCAAACAATCCCAAAGAGCATCCCAGTTAGCTCCATAGTATTCTGGCAAACCAAACTTTTCTTTAAGCATTAAGTGAATTTCGCCTAGATATTCACATTCAGAAAAATCCAATATAATGGGATTTTCTGTTATTTCTTTAAACTTATGATAATCATTGTAGTTCATTTTTTCCTCCTATACAATTTCAAAAAATGTTTGATAATGGTCATACGAAACAAATACTAATCCATCATTAGAATATATTATTCTTTGACCGTTTCGAAATCCGCCTTTATAATTGATATCTGCTTCATACCAAATTCTACCTTCTTTACTTGGTAAATGACCATTACGATTGTTATATACCCCTCTTGTTATCATGCGGTCAGGTGCCACTATTCTCAGATTACCTAAAAAGTTTTTAAACCCTAATTTTTCAGCTTCCTTATATTCAATATAATAATCAGGTAATTTTGATTCGTACTTTAGAGTCCAATCCGCACCGTCCAATCCTTTTGTTGTAGCGGTTCCAGATTTCACTGTTTTCATAATGAGTATACCACATCTGCAATTAGGATGCAATGGCGGTTCTTTATCGGGTTGTGCATTTATTAGCCAAATTTTACCGTGCCTTTTTCGGCATTCCAGACAGGTTTTTAAATCTAAAATTGTTACCCAGTTTTTATATTTTTTGCTTTCATTGAATTCTGGTTTCCAATTTGAACCGTTAATTATTTGTAACAGTAAATAAGCAAAAATATCCATATATGCACCTCCTTTATGGGTTATTATATATAGATAATTTACGACATTCGCCGACATCTTTTAAAATTTGTGATAAGTTTCGTGAATAGAACAAAAAGAAACGACAATCTATCAGTCGATAAACTGTCGTTTCTTTTTGGAAGGGTAGCACAAATCCAAACCCCTTTGATTTTTTGACCTATGTGTTCGAACGCCTACATGTTTTAGGGATAGTGTTATATAAGTTATATTAGCCGATTCATATCCTTTTCGGATGCTGCTAGTTTTATTTCTAATTCTTATATAGTTGTTTTATAACATTCTATGTTATTGTGCGTTATTGCCGTTTTGTAATTTTTTAGTTAAATCTGCAATTTGTTTTACTAATTCTTCTTTTTCTTTCCCTAGTTCTTGTATTATTCCAGTACATTTTTCTAGTTCTTCTTGAAGTTTCTTGATATTTTCTTCATAAGCAACTCTTACTTCTTCGTAATCATCTATCGCTGTTTCATATCTTTCTATTACTTGTTTGTTGGATTCGTTTGTTGCCTCTAAATTTGTTTTTTGTTCCTTCAATTCTTTTGTTTGTACTTTTAATGTTGCAATTTCTTCTTCTAATTCTGTTATTTTATCATTGTTATCTGCTACATTCTCTTTATATGTGTCAACCTTTTTTTCATAATCTTCAATATCCTTTTGGTATTGATTGATAGAATTTTCTAATGTTGCTATTTTTGTTTTGTAATCATCAATTTCGATCCCTTGGTTTTTGATATTAGCGTTTGAAATTACTAATAAAACTACTAAACCAATTATAATTATTCCAACTATTACACCAAGTATTATTTTTTTCATAAGTCCCCATCCTCTACAAATTAAAATTTATCGGTTAGATTATACCATAAAATATATTTATAATCAACGCTTTACGTAGCAAAGCGCCAAAATTATTCATTATTCATCAGCGAAGCGGCTTCATCATTCATTATTCATTGAAAATCATGTTGAATGAATGATGAAAAATGAATAATACAAAACGAAAATCCTGCCGACAATAATCGACAGGATTTTCGTTTTGGCTGGGGAATAGGGATTCGAACCCCAACAAACAGAGTCAGAGTCTGTCGTGCTACCGTTACACAATTCCCCAAAATTTATGCAACAAAAATATTATACCCTTTTTTCTCTGTATGTCAAGTGAAATTTTTAAAATTTA
>JAZPXP010000128.1:0-2296 GCA_045543715.1 Acutalibacteraceae bacterium | reverse complement strand
CCCCGTTCGTGGTCTTGATATCAACTCCTCTTATACCATTTATAATCTTTTAAACGAGCAAAAGAAAAAGGGTGTTGCAGTTATCTTCGTTGGTGAGGACCTAGATGTTCTCATTGAGCTTTGCGATAGAATTATGGTTATCGGCTCAGGCAGAATAACAGGTATTGTTGACGGAAGAACTGCTTCTAAGGAAGAAATAGGTCTTTTAATGACTAAAACAGAAGAGTAAGGAGGAATGTGCTGTGGGAAATTTTTCTGTAAGAATAGTTAAAAGAGAGCCGATGGCATGGTATTATAACCTTGCTATTCGCGCTGCTGCGGTTGTTTTAGCTTTGATAGTTTCGGCAGTTGTTATAATGCTCTTAACAGGCAAAAATCCAATAGAAGTTTATTCCTCTATGATTTCAGGAGCTTTTGGTTCGAGCCTTCGCATATGGAGCTTGCTTCAAAATGTTGCAATTTTGCTATGCGTTGCCTTGGCGGTTACCCCCGCTTTCAAAATGAAATTCTGGAATATAGGCGCCGAAGGTCAGGTGCTTGTTGGAGGACTTGCAACCGTTTCGGTTATGATGTTTTGTGGTGATAATCTTCCAACCCCTGTTTTGCTTATAGTTATGGTTTTGGCATCGGTTTTAGCGGGCGTTATATGGGCTGTTCTTCCGGCAGTATGTAAGGCTTATTGGAACACAAATGAAACGCTGTTTACCCTTATGATGAACTATGTTGCAACCCAGTTGGTTGCGTTTTTCCTAAAAACCTTCGTTAAAAGTGGTTCGGGTGTTTTAACTCCTATGCCTGAGTTCGGATTGCCTGTGTTGTTTGGTCAGCCATATCTTCTTAATATTATTATAGTTGCGGCTATAACTGTTTTGGTATATATATATCTTAAATACACAAAACAAGGTTATGAAATTTCGGTTGTTGGCGAAAGTGAAAACACCGCGAGATATATCGGAATAAATGTTAAAAAGGTTATTATAAGAACCCTTATTGTTTCGGGCGCCTTGTGTGGCATAGCCGGTCTTTTACTCGTTGCAGGCACAAACCATACAATAAGCACAACAACAGCAGGTGGCAGAGGCTTTACCGCAATTATGGTATCTTGGCTTGCCAAGTTTAATCCTATTTTTATGGTTTTCACCTCATTCCTTATAGTTTTTCTTGAAAAAGGAGCGCAACAGGTTTCAACCGATTTTAGAATACCCAATGCGATTTCTGATATTGTAACAGGAATAATTCTCTTCTTTATTATCGGATGTGAATTTTTCTTGCATTATAAACTCGTTTTCAGCAACAAAAGAAAGGAGAATGCGTAATGATAGCCTTTCTTGTTAGTGCAATAAGACTTGGTATGGCATTTCTCTTTGGTTCAACAGGAGAAACCATAACCCAAAAATCTGGCCACTTAAATCTTGGAATACCGGGGGTTATGTGTGTTGGAGCGGCATGTGGTTGCTATGCGGAATATATTTATTTTGACATTGTTAAAAGAAATATAAATCCTTTTCTTGCAATTATAATTCCAATTTTGGCAACAGTTATAGGTGGTGCTCTTTGCGGATTTTTATTTAGCTTCTTAACCGTTACTTTGAGAGCAAATCAGAATGTAACCGGCTTAGCGCTTACCACTTTCGGCGTTGGACTTTCGGATTTTATGATAGCTCAAACAGGCCCTGTTTATAGTAAGGGAAGCCGTTATTTTACCGCACCTCTTCCTTTTGCAGATAAATTGGGTTGGTTTGGTGAAATATTCTTTTCTCATGGAATTTTGATTTACCTAGCTATTGCGATAGCCCTTATATCATCTTTTGTTCTTTTTAAAACAAAAATAGGTCTCAATCTGAGGGCGGTTGGCGAAAACCCTGCAACCGCCGATGCAGCAGGTATCAATGTTTCGCTTTATAGATATGCTTCAACCTGTATTGGTTGCGGAATAGCAGGCCTTGGTGGACTTTCGTTTGTTATGGATTATCTCCATGGAAACTGGGAATATTGTATTGATGCTATAGGTTGGCTTGCTATTGCCTTGGTTATTTTTACTGTTTGGAAACCAAATCTTGGAATTATCGGCTCAATAGTTTTCGGCGCACTTTATATTGCAAGTAGTTATATAACAGGTGTTAGCTTTGCTAATAAGGAGCTGTTTAAAATGCTTCCTTATGTAGTAACTATCGTTGTTCTTGTTATAACAAGTATCCGTGATAAGAAAGAAAATCAACCCCCTGCTTCTTTGGGACTTTCGTATTTTAGAGAGGAAAGATAAATAAAAAGGCGAAGGAATTTCCTTCGCCTTTTT
>JAZPXP010000127.1:0-22221 GCA_045543715.1 Acutalibacteraceae bacterium | reverse complement strand
GCATATTGCTCGCCAAGTCCCGATGAGGCACCTGTTACAATTGCAGTTTTCAATATGGGCACTTCCTTTCTATTTATATTATATATATAGAAATTGCAAAATCAAGTATTAAGTATTTTCATAAAAAATAAAACTTTTTGTTGACATAAATGGGGCTTTTGGGTTATAATCTATAATCGATAGGTTATGTCATTGTTTAATCGTGGCGTTACCGCCAATGCAATATAAGGAGGGTTCGTAAATGAAGAGAACATATCAGCCTAAGAAACTTCATCGCAAGAAGGAACATGGCTTTTTAAAGAGAATGGCAACTGCTAACGGCAGAAAGGTGCTTTCACGCCGCAGAGCCAAGGGAAGAAAACAGCTCACATATTAAAGCCACTATGCGTGGCTTTTCCTTTTATTAGGCGGAAATTATGAAAAGTGTAATAAAGATTAAGGAAAACCGCGATTTCAGAAGAGCTTATGCTAAGGGCAAGGCATTGGTTTGCCCTTATGCTGTGGTTTATGTTTTAAAAAACCGCTGTGATAATATAAGGCTCGGAATAACAACAGGCAAAAAAATTGGAAATGCGGTTAAGCGAAACCGCGCAAAGCGTGTAATAAGAGCGGCCTTTATGCCGCTTGTTCCCTTTATTAAAGAGGGATATGATTTTGTCATTGTGGCAAGAACCAGATTATTAACCGTTAAAAGTACGGCAGTATCAGACTCAATAAGAGGTTTGTTAGAGGCTGCCCAAATATGTGAAAAAAGATGAGCAAGCTTTTAATTAAGTTGATTTTGTTTTACAGGAAATGTATTTCACCCCTAAAAATTCCTTGCTGCCGTTTCACACCCACTTGCTCGGCTTATGCTATAGAGGCTATCAGGGTGCACGGCAGTTTAAAGGGTTCGCTTCTTGCAGTTTGGCGTATTTTAAGATGCAATCCGTTTTGCAAGGGCGGTTATGACCCTGTGCCTGAGAAATGGCCGAAAAAATAGTTTTAAAAATCACCCGTTGACCTTTGGTCAGGAATGGACGGTGCAATAAATGGATAAATTGTTTGATATTATAAACAAACCCTTAGGTTTGCTTTTGGAATTTATAGCAGGTCTTTTCGGCGGAAACTTTGCTACTGCCGTATTTGTTTTTACTCTGCTAATCAACGTGGTTTTAATTCCGCTCAGCATTAAGAGCCAGAAATCTTCGGTTCAGCAAACAAGAATTAAACCCAAGCTTGATGAACTTAAAAAGCGTTATGGCGATGATAGACAGAAGTATAGCGAGGCTATGCAGAAGCTTTATCAGGATGAGGGCGTTTCTATGTCGGGCGGATGCCTGCCGATGATTTTGCGTCTCGTTTTAATGATGAGCATTTATTGGCTCATTATGTCTCCGCTTACCTATCTTATGCATATTGATTCTGCAACAATTAAAGCCGCAACCGAGGCTTTAGCTGATACTGCGAAAAATGCAAGAGGCAGCGAGCTTCTTATAATTGAAGCAGTTAAGGCAGGTAAAATCGAATCGCCCGAGATTTTGAATGCTTTAGGAAGTATTGATTTCAATTTCTTTGGAATCGACCTTACCGAGACACCTAAATTCTCATTCAATATATTTAAAGATGCTCAGCTAATCTGGATTATGCCTGTTTTAGCATTTGCATCTCAGATGATTTCAAGCCTTTTCTCGATGAAAATGCAAAAGAAGCTCAACCCCGAAGCTCCATCGATGGGCGGAATGCTTTTAACAATGCCCCTTATTTCGTTATTCATCGGTTTCGGATTACCCGGCGGTGTTGCATTTTATTGGGCTTGTTCGTCCCTTATCGGCGGATTTATTCAGCTCGGTGTTCAGCAGTTTTACGGTCCGCACAAAATGCTTTCAAGAGAGCGTTTAAAGGAGCTTTCTAAGCAGTGCGATTTTGAGGCAGGTCAGATTAAGAAGATTGACGCTGCTATTGAGGATAAGTAATAAAAGGAGGATTTCCCTTGATTAAGAAAGCAATTGGCTTCGGTGCAACCGTTGAGGAAGCGAAGGAAAATGCCATCGCAAATCTCGGTGCATCCGATTTTGATGATATTCAGTTTGAAGTTATAGCTATGCCCAAGAAAAAAGTTCTTGGTATGTTTGGCGGAAGTAAGGCAGAGGTTAAAGCTTTTATAGAGCTTCCCGATGAAAAGCCTAAGAAAGAAAAAAAGGAAAAGCCGGCTAAAAATAAGGCTAAACCCAAAAAGGAAGAAGTTCCCAAAAAGGAGATAAAAGAGGTTAACGATTACGGAGAGGCTGTTGATGCTTCTGAAATCGATGCCGAGTCTTGTGCCGGAAAAGCAGTAGCTTATATTAAAGAGGCTTTAAATAAGATGAACTGCGGTGAGGTTAGCATTAAGGTGGCTACCCGTGAAAACGGTTCACTCATTCTTATTGACGGTGAGGATTTAAGCATTGTTATCGGCAGAAGGGGCGAAACTCTTGACGCTTTGCAGTATTTAGCTTGTCTTGCTGCTAACAATGGCGGCGGTCATTACAAGATTTCTCTTAACATCGGTAACTACCGTGAGAAGAGAGAGGAAACCTTAATAAATCTTGCAAACCGCATTTCTGCTCAGGTTTTAAAGACCGGTAAAAACCGTACCTTAGAGCCGATGAACCCGTATGAAAGAAGAATTATTCATACTGCAGTTCAGACCATTGAGGGAGTTGTTTCAACCTCTTTTGGCGAGGGCACAGGCAGAAGAATAGTTATCTCCTTAGAGGGTGCAGAGGTTAAACCTCCGAGATTTAATGACAGGAGAAACTCCAGAGGCCGCTCAGGAAAACCTTCAAGCAAGGCGGTTCCTGCAGTTCAAAGAGAGCCTATGAAGGATAGCGATATTCCGCTTTACGGAAAAATAAATTAAACTTAAAACGGTTGGTTTTGCGAGACTTCTCTAAGGGAAGTCTCGCAGTTTTATTCGCCAAAGGCGAGTGATATTGCTTCGCAGTTATATTATGCTTTCGCATAGTGATATTGCCCTACGGACAGTTTTTTAGGGCGAATAAAATATCACTACGACCAGAGGGAGCAATATCACTTTCTTTTTGAAATATCTCGCCATAGGCGAGGAATTTTCAAAAGAAAATATCACTCTTTGCATAGCAAAGAATATCACTTGTTTTTCTTTTCTGTTATAAAAGGGTTTGGGTATCACCTAAAAAGCATTTGTACCTACAAATGCAACGATAGTTGTATCAGATAAACATCTTTTCCAACCGTTTTTTTATTTTATTTATAAATTGACAAATCTAATAGTTTTGGGTATAATATATATTGTGTTAAAATGATTATTAAGGTTAAAGTTCAGTCCATAAAAAATGTTGACGGGAGTGCCTTTTTTGGAAAAGTTTGTGATTAACGGCGGAAACGCCCTCAGAGGTGAGGTTCGCATAAGCGGAGCTAAGAATGCAGCGGTTGCTATTTTACCTGCTGTTTTATTAGCAGATGGACCTTGCGTTATCGAAAATCTTCCTAATATCTCCGATGTTGCGGCGATTTTAAAGGTTATGAAAACTCTGGGTGCTAATATTCGTCTTATAAATAAAACAACAGTTGAAATAGACCCGAGAAATGTTAATTCCTTTGTTGTTACAAAGGAAATGGCAGAGGGAATGAGAGCTTCGAGTTATTTCCTTGGTGCTTTGCTTGGCAGAATGAACAAGGCAAGAGTAGCTCCTCCCGGTGGCTGCAATTTCGGAGTTCGTCCTATCGACCAGCATATAAAGGGATTTGAAGCCCTTGGCGCTAAAATGGATATTGTTAAAGGTATGGTGGATGGCAAAGCTCCTGTTCTTCGGGGTGCTTCCATCTATCTTGATATGGTATCGGTTGGTGCTACTATTAACATTATGCTTGCGGCGGTTAAAGCCAAAGGTTTAACCGTTATCGAAAATGCCGCAAAAGAGCCCCATATAGTTGACCTTGCAAACTTCCTTAACTCCATGGGCGCTAACATTATGGGTGCGGGAACAAGTATGATAAAAATTCGCGGTGTTGAAAGTCTTAAGGGTACGAGTTACAGTATCATTCCCGACCAAATTGAAGCCGGAACATATATGGCAGCGGTAGTAGGAACTGGTGGAGATGTTTTGGTAACTAATGTTACTCCTAAGCACCTTGAATCAATTATTGCAAAGCTTCGTGAAATCGGTGCAGAGATTACCGAGTATGACGAGGCGGTCAGGGTTACTATGAATTCAAGACCTAAAAAATGCAATGTTAAAACTATGCCGCATCCCGGTTTTCCAACCGATATGCAGCCCCAGATTGCAACGGTTTTAACCCTTTGTCAGGGGACAAGTATTGTAACCGAGGGTGTTTGGGATAACCGTTTCCGTTATATAGACCAGTTAACCCTTATGGGTGCTGATATTCAGGTTGAGGGAAGAATGGCGGTTATAACAGGTGTTGATACCCTTACTTCTGCACCTGTTAAGGCGGTTGACCTCAGGGCAGGCGCTGCTATGATAATTGCAGGTCTTATGGCAAAGGGCAAGACTGAGGTTGAGGATATCCAGTATATCGACCGAGGATATGAAGATATTGTTGAAAAATTCACCGCTTTGGGTGCGGATATCAAGCGTGTCCAAACTCCTGACAATGTGGTAATATATAAAAACGCTTAAAGCTATGCGGTAGGTTTTACCTACCGCATTTTTAGGAGAGAGAATATGTCAAGAATTTGTCCGCTTTTCAGCGGCTCAACAGGGAACAGTACATATATAGGAACAAAAAACGGCGGTTTTCTTATCGATGCAGGTGCTTCTATGAGGGCGATTTGTGCCGCTATAGAAAATGCCGGCGGAAGCTATGAGGAGATTAAGGCAATTGCTGTAACCCATGAGCATATTGACCATATAAAAGGTCTTAGACCCTTTTTAAACAAAACAAAGGCTAAGCTTATAGCATCTAAGGAAACCCTCGAAACCCTTATAAAACAGGATAAGGTGCCCCAAAAAACTGAGGTTTTAGAAATAGAGGATAAGCTCGAAATTGATGGTATTGAATTTAAGAGATTTGCAACCAGTCATGACTGTTTGGGTTCGAGCGGATATTCCTTATTCTTGCCCGATGGAAAAAAGGTTACGGTTTGCACCGATTTGGGTGTTGTTACAGATGAAGTAAGAGCTGCGATAACAGGCTCTGACACTTTGCTTATAGAATCTAATCATGATATTGAAATGCTTAAAAAAGGACCGTATCCGCCAGTGCTTAAAATGAGAATTTTATCGGATAAGGGACATATTTCAAATGTTGCCTGTGCGGCAGAGCTTAAAAATCTTTTAAAAAGCGGAACAATCCGTTTTATTTTAGGTCATTTAAGCCAGAATAATAATACTCCCCTTATTGCTAAAACTCAGGCAGAGGCTTCTCTTATTGATATGGGAGCTGAGAATGGCAGGGACTATCTTTTAAGCGTTGCAAAGCCTCAGGAAAACGGAGTTGTTGTGTTTTGATTAAGGTTACGGTTATAGCTCTTGGTAAACTCAAGGAAAAATATTTAACCGAGGCTGTTAATGAATATAAGAAAAGGCTTTCAAGGTATTGCAATTTTGAGATTGTTGAAATTGAGCCTGTAAAGCTTCCCGAAAAGCCCTCGCAGAGTGAAATAGATATCGCTCTTTCAAAAGAGGCTGAGCTTATCTTGAGGAAGATTTCGGCGGATAGCTTAGTAATCTCTCTTTGCGTTGAGGGAAAAGGACTTTCAAGCCCTGAATTTGCAGAAAAAATAAGGGAAAATTCAAATTTAGGAAAGAATTTAACCTTTGTTATCGGCTCTTCTTATGGGCTTAGCGAGAAAATAAAAAAGAGTTCTGATTTAAGGCTTTCGTTATCCGAAATGACCTTTCCGCATCAGCTTTTCAGGGTTATGCTATCAGAACAGATTTACAGAGCCTTTAAGATTATTGAGGGCTCGGCATATCATAAATAAATTTAAAGGATGGGATTACCCATCCTTTAAATAATTAGTTTTGAAATAAGATTTATTATGAAACAACAGATTATACCTAAGGCTGTTGGTAAAACTATCGAAACAAACGCCCATTTAAAGCTGTTTGTTTCTTTTTTTATTGTTAAAACGGTTGTTGAACAGGGCCAATGGAAGAGGGAAAAAACTATCGTGCAAAGGGCGGTTGTTATATCCCAACCATTTGAAACCAAGATATTTTTAAGCTCTGAAAGGGATGAATATTCGTTAAGACTGCCGCTTTTGAGATATGCCATTAAAATTATGGGAATAACTATTTCGTTTGCAGGGAAACCGAGGATAAATGCTATCAGAATAACACCGTCAAGCCCGATAATTTTAGCAAAAGGGTCTAAAAAATCGGCACAAAGCATTAACACACTTGTATTTCCAATCCTCAGATTTGCTGCAAGCCAGATGATAATTCCGGCGGGTATTGCAACCGATAAAGAACGCCCTAAAACGAAGAGGGTTCTGTCAAATACCGAGCGAACTAAAACCTCTAAAGCCTTAGGTTTTCTGTAAGGCGGCATTTCGAGTGTGTAGGAGGAGGGAGTACCTTTAAGCAAAGTTTTTGATAAAAGCTTCGTTGAAAGAAAGGTCGCTCCAACACTCAGAAGAATAAAGACGGTTAAAATTAGTGCTGAAAAAACAGTTTGAAACTGACCTTTAGTACTAACAAGAAATATTGAAATAAGGGTTATAATAGCAGGAAATCTGCCGTTACAGGGAACTAAACTGTTGGTTATAATAGCCAAGAGCCGTTCTCTTTTTGAATCGATAATTCTGCAGCCGATAACCCCCGCCGCATTACAGCCGAACCCCATGCACATAGTGAGAGCCTGCTTTCCGCAGCTGTTACATTTTTTAAAGGGTTTATCGAGATTAAAGGCAACCCTTGGAAGATAGCCCGCATCCTCAAGAAGAGTGAAAAGAGGGAAGAAGATGGCCATAGGCGGCAGCATAACCGAAACCACCCATGCGGGCACTCGGTATACTCCCTCAATGAGAATTTTTCTTAAAATATCAGGAGAATTGGCTTTTATAAGTAAGTCATTTAGAATATCTTCGAAGGAAAATAGGATGTCTGATAGAAAGACCGAAATATAGTTAGCACCTGTTATTGTAAGCCAAAAAACAAGGCATAAAAGCAAAATCATAGCAAGGTATCCTGAAAAACGGCTTGTTAGAAGCTTATCTGTTTTGCGGTCTGCTTTGCTATACCCTTTATTTGAAACAACAATTCCCTGACTGATTATTTCGGCATTTAGAACGATATTAGAGGCTATTATATCCTTTAGTTTTTCGGGGGTTATACTATTTTCTTCAAGAAAATTTTCAGCCTCTTTCAAAGCCTCTTTTATTTCTTCAATTTTTAAAATATCAAAGCCATAGAATTTTTCGATTTCCTTTAAAAGAGAGGTATCGTTTTCAAGGAGTCTTAAAGAAAGCCATCTTTTGTTTATTCTGCTATCAAGGTTTTTAATAAGTATCGGCTCGATAATTGAAATGGCTTTTTCAATTATTTCGGGATATAATATGCGGTAAAAATTTTTGTTCTTTTTATCGTTTTCAAGCTCTGAAATTAGATTTTCAAGACTTTTTTTATCCTTAGCAACCGTTCCAACAACCGAAACCCCAAGCCTTTCAGCCAGTTTTTCAAGGTCTATCTCAATGCCCTTTCTTTTTGCCTCGTCAAGTAAATTAACGCAGATTATAACATCACCCGTTATTTCAAGGGTTTGAAGGCATAAGGAAAGGCTTCTTTCAAGACAGGTCCCATCGCATACTATAACGGTTTTATCAGGTTCTCCAAAGCAGATGAAATTCCTTGCTATTTCCTCCTCAGGCGAATGAGCAAAGAGGGAATATGTACCCGGAATATCAACAAGAACAAAGGAATCTTTTTTTGTTTTTAAAAAACCCTGAGCGTTAGTAACAGTTTTGCCCGGCCAGTTGCCTGTATGCTGTTTAAGTCCAGTCAGGGCGTTGAAAAGTGTACTTTTTCCAACATTGGGGTTGCCTCCCAAGGCTATGATTTTATCATTTTCATTTCTCTTTTTAACGGCAAAGGCTTCTTCATAAACCGAAAGCCCTGTTGAAGAGTTAGTAAGCCCCATTTTCCTCACTCCTTACGAGTATATCGGCACAGTCCTCAGAGCGAATAGCAATAACGGCACCTCTTATTAAATAGGCTTTAGGGTCCTTTGAGGGACTTTGCAAAACACATTCAACCCGTGTGTTTTCAATAAGACCTATATCCATAAATCTTCTTCGCATACTGCCCTTTGTTTCGATTTTTTCTATAAAACAGCTCTCTCCAACCTTTATATCATTCAAGCTTTTCATAGCATTGCTCCTAAACTATTCTATTATTACTATATTATTCTGAAAAGTATAAAAGGTGAGGCATAAAGAGGCAAACAGAAGCATAGAATTTTACAAAAGAATGCGAAATTTTAGGAGGAAGACTTATGACTAATGCGAGCATATATAAGGATATCACCGAGAGGACGGGCGGGGATATCTATATTGGAATTGTGGGCCCTGTGAGAACGGGCAAATCAACCTTTATCAAGCAGTTTATGGATAAGCTCGTTTTACCGAATATTTCGGGGGACTATATGAAAGAAAGGGCAAACGATGAGCTGCCGCAATCTTCATCGGGAAGAACTATTATGACAACCGAGCCCAAATTTATTCCCGAAAAGGCTGCGGAAATCAAGATTGATGATTCTGCCGTTATGAATGTTAGGCTTATAGATTGCGTTGGATATATTGTTCCGAGTGCCCTCGGGTATATCGAGGGTAATGAGCCGAGAATGGTGATGACTCCTTGGTTTGATGAGCCTGTTCCTTTTAATATGGCGGCAGAAATAGGTACTCGCAAGGTTATAAACGAACATTCAACCATAGGTCTTGTTATAACAACTGATGGAAGTATCAGTGATATTCCAAGGGACGAATATGAGGAAGCGGAAGAACGAGTAATAGGTGAGTTAAAGGCTATAAATAAGCCTTTTGTAGTGCTTCTTAACTGTATGTATCCGAAATCTGAGGAGGCTATTTCCTTAGGGGTGAAGCTCAGTAAGAAGTATTCCGTTCCCGTTGTTCCGGTTAACTGTTTGGAACTTAGCGAAGAGGATATAAAGCATATTTTATCAAGAATACTTTATGAATTCCCCGTTAAAGAAATGAGTCTTTGCTTCCCAAAATGGATTAACACCTTGCCGCTTTCTCATTGGCTTAGAAATGAGATAATCGAGTCTATTAAAAGCAGAGTTTCTAGCATAAATCATATAAGGGATATAGGTGTTTTCGAGGGAGCATTTGAGGGTAACGAAAACATCCAAAAAGCCTCGGTTTCAAAGGTTAATCTGGGCAATGGCTGTTGCGAGGTGGAGCTTAGCCTCGAAAACTCACTTTTCTATAAAATTTTAACCGAAACTACAGGTCTTGTTATAAATGATGAAATGGAGCTTATGGAAAATATCAAGGAAATGGCTCTGATGAAGAAGGAATATCAGAGGGTTAAGGGTGCGCTCGAAGAGGTTGAGGCAACAGGCTATGGAATAATAATGCCTGAAACCGAGGAATTAAGCCTTGAAGAGCCTGAAATAGTAAAACAGGGCGGAAGATACGGAGTTCGACTCAGAGCTTCAGCCCCCTCAATTCATCTTATGAAAGCCAATATCACAACCGAGGTAAGCCCAATTGTTGGAAGTGAAAAACAGTCCGAAGACCTTGTTATGTATTTGCTTAGCGGATTTGAGGAAGACCCAGTTAAAATCTGGGATTCCAATATATTTGGCAAATCACTTCACGACCTTGTTAATGAGGGACTTCATACTAAACTTTCCCGTATGCCTGTAGATGCGAGAATGCGAGTTCAGGAAACGGTTGAGAGGGTTATAAACGAGGGCTGCAACGGCTTGGTTTGCATATTACTTTAAGAATAAAAAACGGGCGGAATTTTCCGCTCGTTTTTCTATATTTTCGATTGACTTTATAGGGGTTATAATGTAAAATATAATAGAATGTTAAAATAATATATTGGGGTGTTAAAAATGAAACCGGTTTATAAAAGAGTTCTTCTTAAACTCAGCGGCGAAGTTTTGGCAGGAGAAAAAGGCTCAGGCATTGATTTCGATAAGGTTTTGGATGTTTGCGAAAGGGTTAAGAAATGCGTTGATATGGGCGTTCAGGTTGCTATCGTTGTTGGCGGCGGTAATTTCTGGCGTGGCCGTTCAAGCGGAAAGATGGATAGAACAAGGGCTGACCATATGGGAATGCTTGCAACCTCTATAAACTCCTTAGCTTTAGCTGATGCACTCGAACAGTTGGGTGTTACAGCCAGAGTTCAAACCGCTATTGAAATGCGCCAGATAGCAGAGCTTTATATTCGCAATAAAGCAGTTCGTCATCTTGAAAAGGGAAGAGTTGTAATCTTCGGCTGCGGAACAGGTAACCCCTTCTTCTCAACCGATACTGCCGCGGCTCTTCGTGCCGCTGAAATCGGCGCCGATGTTATCTTTAAGGCAACTAATGTTGACGGCGTTTATGACTGCGACCCCAAAACAAATCCCAATGCTAAAAAATATGATACCTTATCTCATATCGAGGTGCTTCAGCAGGGACTTCATGTTATGGATAGCACTGCGGCTTCACTTTGTATGGATAACGATATCGAAATTCTTGTTTTCAACCTCAATAATCCCGATAATATCGTTTCGGCAATGCTTGGCGAGACTATCGGAACAATAGTTAAGTAAGGAGTTTTATCTATGAAAGAGCTTATTAAGAATACAGAAGAAAAAATGAACAAAACTGTTGCAGTTTTGGAAAGAGATTATAAATCTATCAGAGCAGGCAGAGCAAATGCCGCTGTTCTTGATAGAATTGCAGTTGATTATTACGGAGTTCCGACCCCCATTCAGCAGATGGCTGCTGTATCTGTTCCTGAGCCTCGTGTTCTTATGATTCAGCCTTGGGATGCAACAACACTTAAAACTATTGAAAAGGCAATTTTAACCTCTGATATCGGAATTAACCCTCAGAACGATGGCAGAGTTATCCGCCTTTCTTTCCCACCTCTTACTGAGGAACGCCGTAAGGAAATCGTTAAGGATGTTCGCAAGATTGCTGAGGATAGCAAGGTGGCTGTTCGCAACACCCGCCGTGATGCTATTGAAAAGCTTAAGGGTCTTAAGAAAAACAACCTCGTAACCGAGGATGATGTAGCAAACGGCGAAAAGCAGATTCAGAATTTAACTGATAAATACTGCAAGGAAATTGATGAGCTTGCCGCACTTAAGGAAAAAGAAATTCTCGAAATTTAATGAATGCGGGCGCACCTTTTGTGTGCCCGTTTTTTAGGAGATAAATATGCTTTTTAACAAGAAGAAAACCGAAAGAGTTTTACCCCGTCATATTGCGATAATTATGGACGGAAACGGCAGATGGGCAAAAAAACGCTCGCTTCCACGTTCTGCAGGTCATGCCGCAGGGGCTAAAACCTTTAAGGATATAGCAAGATATTGCAACAAAATAGGTCTTGAATATTTAACCGTTTATGCCTTTTCAACTGAAAATTGGAAAAGACCAAAGGAAGAGGTTGATGGCATTATGAAGCTTTTAAGAGATTATCTGATTGATGCCGAAAACTTCAAGGATGAAAACATAAAGGTTAAATTCCTCGGCAACTTAGAGGTTCTTGATGAGGATATCAAGGCTCTTATCAAGAAAAATGAGGAAGGCTCTAAGGATGCTACGGGACTTAACCTGAATATCGCCATAAACTATGGCGGTAAGGATGAAATTACAAGAGCCGTTAGAGACATAGTTAAAGAGGGAATACCCGCAGAAGAAATCACCGAAGAGGTTATTTCCGAGCATTTATACACAAAAGGTATGCCCGACCCCGATTTTATTATAAGACCGAGCGGGGAATACAGACTTTCAAATTATCTTATATGGCAGTCTGCTTATGCGGAATATTGGTTTTCGGATATTTTATGGCCCGATTTCAAGCCCCGTCATTTAGAGCAGGCTATTGATGAATATAATCATCGCAATCGCAGATTCGGAGGAGTTTAAAAATGAAAACCCGTATAATTTCAGGCGTTGTTATCGCCGTGGTAGTTGCAGCTGTTTTATCCCTTGGACTTTTATGGAATCCCTTAATTATAACCGCAGCTATCGCAATTTTAGCCTCTATTGCAGTTTATGAATTACTTCATAATGCTGCCGGAATAAAGAGCAAGGCTTCGCTTATCGGTGCTATTGTTTATTCAGTTCTTATAGTTTTGGTTTTGGATAGCTCCTTAATTCAGATGTTGCTTAAATGGATTGGTGCTGCCGAGCTTTTGGAAATCACCTATATCGGTGCCATAATTCAGAATGAAGCGGTTATAATTTTAAGTGTATTTTATTTTATATATGCTGTCTGCATGGTGCTTAAAAACAATAAAGATTTCGGCCTTGGTGCGATTTTATCTGTTTGTGCTATGCCGCTTATTCTGTCTTATGCATTTTCAAGCCTTTCAAATGTAATAAAATTTGAGGATGGCTTATATTATTTACTGTTGATGTTTAATTTTGCAAGCGTTTGCGATATGGGTGCTTATTTCGTTGGAAGTGCTATGGGCAAACATAAGCTTTGCCCGAATGTCAGCCCTAAAAAGACGGTTGAGGGTGCATTTGGCGGAATTATTTCAAGTATGATAGTTTCGGCAATTTTAGCCGCAGTTTTCGGTAAGGACATTATGATGGTTATTATTCTTACCATTCCGTTTTGCGTAATTGGTATGCTTGGCGACCTTTTCGCCTCCGCAATAAAGCGTTCTGTAGACCTTAAGGACTATGGAAGCCTTATCCCAGGTCATGGCGGTATACTTGACAGACTTGACAGTATGCTCCTCATCGCCCCCGTGCTTTATATCGTTATTCTTTCAGGGGTGATTTAATGAAAGAACTAATAATTTTAGGTTCAACCGGCTCAATAGGAACCCAAGCTTTAGAGGTTGCCAGAAGAGATGGTTATAAGGTTAACGCACTCGCAGCAGGGGGCAATATAGAGCTTCTTGAAAAACAGGCAAGGGAGTTTAAGCCCTCTTTCGTGGCAGTTTTTAACGAAAAAGCCGCAAAGGAGCTTGAAATAAAGCTTAAGGATACCGAGACTAAGGTTTTATCGGGAGCAGACGGTGTTTGTGAAATTGCAAGAGGTAGCGGTGATATCGTTCTGAATTCCATAGTTGGAATTGCGGGACTAAAGCCAACACTTGCCGCTATTGAAGCAGGCAAGGACATTGCTCTTGCTAACAAGGAGACCTTGGTTACGGGCGGTGGGCTTGTAAATAAAGCCGCTAAGGAAAAGGGTGTTAAAATTATCCCCGTTGATAGCGAGCATTCAGCGATATTCCAGTCTATTCAAGGGGCACCCGAAAATTCTGTTAAAAAAATTCTTTTAACTGCATCGGGCGGACCTTTTTATAAAAAGACAAAAAAAGAACTCGAAAATGTAACCGTTAAAGAGGCGCTCAATCACCCTAATTGGTCGATGGGAGCTAAGATTACTATTGACTCTGCAAGTCTTATGAATAAGGGACTTGAGGTTATCGAAGCGGTGCATTTATTCGGAGTTAAAGCAAAGGATATAGAGGTTTTGGTGCATAGGCAGAGCATTGTTCATTCAGGTGTTGAATTAACTGACGGTGCACTTATCGCTCAGCTCGGAACTCCTGATATGAGGCTTCCCATTCAGTATGCCTTAACCTATCCTGAAAGAAGCGATTATGCTTTTGAAAGATTAAGCCTTGCCGATATCGGAACACTAACCTTTGAAAAGCCGGATATGGAAACCTTCCGCTGTTTGCCTCTTTGCATTGAGGCTATAAATGAGGGAGGTTTAGCTCCAACGGCTGTTAACGGTGCAAACGAAGAGGCGGTTGCTCTTTTCCTTCAAGGCAAAATTAAATTTTTGCAAATTGCTGATTTGGTGGAAAAAGCACTCAAAGAGTGCAATAATAAAAAAGAGTTCAATTTAGATGATATTTTCTTTGCCGATAAAGCGGCAAGGGAGTTAGTTCGTAATTTAGTAGGTGATTAAAATTTCTGCAGTTTTGAATGTATGGAACAATATTTGGCCATATCTTATTGCGATTTTGCTCTTTTTAGTTCTCATTGTTATCCACGAGTTTGGTCATTTTATTGCGGCTAAGTCTTTAGGTGTTAGAGTTAACGAGTTTGCAGTAGGCTTTGGTCCGAAACTGTTCTCTAAAAAATGGGGCGAAACCAAATATGCCTTAAACCTTATCCCCTTAGGCGGTTACTGTGCTATGGAGGGTGAGGATGAGGAAAGCGGTGATGATAGAGCCTTTTGCAACAAAAAGCCTTGGCGTAGATTTTTAATCGTTGTTATGGGAGCGGTTTTTAATCTTCTTTTAGGTCTTATTATCGTTGCAATAATTTTGGCTCCCTCAAAGGCATTCACTTCAACCGTTATAGCCGAGTTTGATGAGAATGCTAAAAGTAATGAAACGGGACTTATGGTTGATGATAAAATAATTGAGGCAGATGGCAGAAAAATCTTCACAACCTATGATTTGAGCTATGCTTTCACCAATGTTAAGGATGGTAAAATCGACCTCACAGTTGAACGAAAAGGGGAAAAGGTTCTCCTTAGAGATGTTGAATTTGAAAGCAAAGAATATGATGGCATCAGCTATTTAACGGTTGATTTTAAGGTTTACGGAATAAAGAAAACCTTTGTTAGTTTCATCAAGCAAACGGTTGATACCGCTATTTCTTATTGTGCGGTAATCTGGCGTTCGCTTATTGATGTTATAGGTGGAAAGTATGGGATTAGTGCTGTTTCAGGTCCTGTTGGTGTTACTGCGGCAATAGGTCAGGCGGCAAAGCAGAGTCTTCAGAACGTTCTGCCGATTATGGCGATTATAACAATAAATTTAGGACTTTTTAATCTTTTGCCTATCCCTGCACTTGATGGTGGAAGACTTTTGTTTATCCTCATTGAAATGATAGCAAGAAAGCCCGTTCCTCAGAAATGGGAGTCTGCTATTCATACTGTGGGCTTTGTTATTCTTATAATTTTTATGATTTTGGTAGCGGCAAAGGATATCTGGACTTTAATATTTTAAAAGGAAATAAAATATGTTATATACGAATGATAAAACAGTTAAGGTTAAAGCGGGTAATTTAGAAATAGGTGGAGGAGCACCGATTAGCGTTCAGTCAATGCTCTGTGCCCCTGCCCACGATATTGAGGCTAATATAGAACAGGCTCGCCGATTAGAGCTGGCGGGCTGTGATATAGTAAGAGTAACCGTTCCTGATAAGGAAGCGGTTAAAACTGTTGCCGCTTTAAAAGAAAATATAAATATTCCGCTTGTTGCCGATATCCATTTTGATTACCGCTTGGCACTTGAAAGTGTTGCGGCGGGTGTCGATAAGGTTAGAATTAACCCCGGAAATATCGGTTCTGAAGAAAATGTAAAGATGGTTGCCGATGCTTGCAGAAAGGCAGGAGTTCCTATCAGAATCGGTGTAAATTCCGGCTCTATTGAAAAGAATATTTTAGCAAAATATGTCTCTGTTACCCCTGAGGCTATGGTTGAAAGCGGTCTTTACCATATTTCATTACTCGAAAAATTTGATTTTTCCGATATAGTTTTATCTCTCAAATCATCGGACACCCAAACTATGTATAAAGCCTATGAGTTGGCGGCAGAAAAGTGCCGTTATCCCTTGCATCTCGGTGTTACAGAGGCAGGAACTGAGAGTATGGGAGTTATAAAATCGGCTGCGGGAATCGGCGGTTTATTGCTAAGAGGAATAGGCTCAACAATTCGTGTTTCCCTAACCGATGACCCTGTTAAAGAGGTTGAAGCGGGTATAAAGCTTTTAAAAGCTATTGATTTAAGGCAGGGCGGAGTGAAGCTGGTTTCCTGTCCAACCTGCGGAAGAACTGAAATAGACCTTATAGGAATTGCCAAAGAGGCAGAAAAAAGACTTGAAAGTATAAATAAAGATATAACAGTTGCTATTATGGGCTGTGTTGTAAACGGTCCTGGGGAAGCAAGTGCCGCCGATATTGGAATAGCAGGCGGAAAGAATTGCGGTGTCATTTTCAAAAGGGGCGAAATAATCCGCAAATTGCCCGAAAGCGAATTGCTTGAGGGACTACTTAGTGAAATAGAAAAGATGTAAACGGAGTTGTAAAAATGGGAAGGCCAACCTTTTCGGATTTATTTGGAGCCTATCTTGGCGGTAATATAGAGGCGGTTAAGGATAGCGAGGTTTTAAAATGCAACCTCGATATAGAAAGCCGCTCATTAGAGGCTGAGATTTTTTCCAAGACCTACATAACAAGAGAAACACAACTTAATATAACCAACACCGTTAAGGGAGCATTGAAACTCGAAAATTGCTCCTTTGCTTTTCTATTTTCAAAGGATGCTTTAACGGCAGAGGCTTGTGCCGATTTAACGGCTCAAATCAGAATGCAAAATGCCGCACTTAACGGATATTTTGCGAATGCAGATTATTCTTTTGATGGCGAAACGGTTAACATAACACTTAAACAAGGCGGCTTCAAAAAAATCTGCAACCTAAAGTTTGAGAATATGTTCTGTGCTCTTGTTAAGGAAAAATTCGGTGCAGAAATCAAGGTTTCGTTTGATGGGCAGTTAGATGATATTGAATTAGTGCTGCCTCCGCCCGAGATAGCACCTATGCCTCAAAATCAACCTAAAAGGGTAGAGGCAAAAAAAGAAATTAAGTTTGAGAGCAGAGAAGACCGCCCCGAAAACGGAGAGGTTTATCTTGATGACCCCAAGCTTTTCTATGGCAGAAGAATTGATAACAAAACAAAGCCGATGATAGATATCAGCTCAGATGACAGGGAAATCTGCTGTTGGGGTGAGGTTTTCGAAACAGAAGTCAGAAGTATCAACACAAAACGTGGCGAAACTAATATTTTCACCTTTTCTTTCAGCGACCACACCAATTCTCTGACAGCTTCTATGTTTATTGACCCCAAGAGAATGGATGATATAGCCCCTGTTAAATCGGGTGCATATATTTTGGTTAATGGCTCTTATGAGTTTGATAACTATAAGAATGAATTTATCGTGAAGCCGAGAGCTATGGCTTTGCTCCAGAAATATACCGAAACTGATGACTATGAGGGTGAGAAGAGAATTGAGCTTCATTGCCATACCAATATGTCGGCAAAGGATGCGGTATCTTCTGCAGGCGATATAATAAGTCAGGCTGCCGCTTGGGGACATAAGGCAATAGCCATTACCGACCACGGAGTAGTTCAAGCCTATCCCGCCGCCGCTGAGGCTGTTAAAAAGGCTCGCAAAGCAAATCCTGATTTCAAGGTTATTTACGGCGTTGAGGCTTATTTTGTTGATGATATAAACAACGATATTTCAAAGCTTAATTCCAAGCAAATCGGAAAATTAAGATATCATCAGATTATTTTGGTTAAGGACTTGGTAGGTCTTAAAAACCTCTATAAACTTGTAAGTTTTGCTCATCTTAACGATTTTCACGGCAGACCTTGCACTCTTCGAAGCAAGCTCGAAAAGCACCGTGAGGGGCTTATAATCGGCTCTGCCTGTGAACAGGGCGAGCTTTATCAGGCTATTATTGATAATAAGCCCGAGGAAGAGCTTATCAGAATAGCTGCATTTTATGATTATCTTGAAATTCAGCCCCTTGGCAACAATGAATTTATGGTAAGGGAATCAAGCTATCCCGATAAAAAGGATAAGAAAACGGGAGCGGTTATTCCTAACCGATTCAGAAACGTTACAAGCCTTGAGGTTATAAAGAATTTTAACAGAAAAGTTGTTGAAATTGCCGATAAGCTTGAGAAACCGGTTGTTGCAACGGGGGATGTTCATTTCCTTAAAAAAGATGATGATATTATCCGAAAAATTCTGATGGCTGGTCAGGGCTTTGATGATTTTGATAATCAGGCACCGCTCTATCTTAAAACAACTGCTGAAATGCTTGGTGATTTTGATTATTTCGGGGAAAGAGCAAAGGAATTTGTTATCGATAACCCGAAGAAAATTGCCGATATGGTGAGCGGTGATGTTATCCCTGTTCCTGAGGGCAACTATCCGCCTGTAATCGAAGGCTCAGATGATGATTTAAGAAGAATTTGTTGGGAAAACGCTCATAAGACCTATGGCGAAAAGGTTCCTGAGGTTGTTGAAAAGCGTCTTGAAAAAGAGCTTAATTCTATTATCAATAACGGATTCTCGATAATGTATATGTCGGCACAAAAGCTTGTTGCTTATAGCGAGGAAAATGGCTATTTGGTAGGCTCCCGTGGTTCTGTTGGTTCTTCCTTTGTTGCAACAATGGCGGGCATTTCTGAGGTTAATCCCTTGCCACCGCATTATGTTTGCCCTAAGTGCTGCAAGAGTGAATTTTTCCTTAAGGGTGAGGTAGGCTCAGGCTTTGATTTGCCCGAAAAGGTATGCGAGGAATGCGGCGAGGTTATGCATAGAGATGGCCATGATATCCCCTTTGAAACCTTCTTGGGCTTTAAGGGTGATAAGGTGCCTGATATCGACCTTAACTTCTCTGATGAATTCCAGACTCAGGTTCAGAAATACACCGAAACCTTATTCGGAAGCGAAAATGTTTTCAAAGCGGGAACTATATCAACCGTTGCGGAGAAAACGGCTTACGGTTTTTCAAAGGCTTATGCCGAGAAAAAGGGTATTGTGCTAAGTAATGCAGAGCTTAACCGCCTTGCTAAAAAGGTTGAAAACGCTCAGATTAAGCAGACAACCGGTCAGCACCCTGCGGGAATGATAGTAGTACCGAGAGATAAAACCATTTATGATTTCTGCCCCGTTCAGCACCCTGCAGATGATGTTAATTCAGATGTTGTTACAACCCATTTCGATTTCCATTCAATTCACGATACTATCCTGAAACTCGATGAGCTCGGTCATGTTGTGCCGACAACTTATAAGTATTTAGAGGAGTATTCGGGTATCCCTGTAAGCGAGGTTTCAATGAGCGACCCCGAGGTTTACAGCCTCTTTATCTCAACCGATGCTTTAGGTGTAACACCTGAGGAAATCGATTCTAAAACGGGTACATATTGTTTGCCTGAATTTGGAACAAAGTTTGTTAGAGAAATGCTTGTTGACTGTAAACCCAAGAATTTCTCCGACCTTTTGCAGATTTCGGGACTTTCCCACGGTACCGATGTTTATCTTGGAAACGCTAAGGACCTTATTGAGAACGGCACCTGCACCATTTCTGAGGTTATAGGAACCCGTGATAATATAATGGTTTACCTTATCCATCAGGGTATGGAAGAGGGAAGAGCCTTTAAGATTACCGAGACTGTTCGTAAAGGTCTTGTTGCTAAAGGCAAGGTTTCCAAGGAAGACTGGGAAGCTATGGAAAATGATATGAGAGCTGTCGGTGTTCCGGAATGGTATATTGAAAGCTGCCATAAAATTAAGTATATGTTCCCCAAGGCTCACGCTGCCGCTTATGTTATTTCAGCCCTTCGAGTTGCTTGGTATAAGGTGCATAAGCCCCTTGAGTTCTATTGCGCTTATTTCACCGCTCGTCCCGAAGATGTTGATGTTCCAACCGTTATTCAGGGCAAAGATGCTGTTAGAAGATATCTTCGTGATATCAAGGCAAAGGGCAAAGAGGCAACCAAAAAAGAGCTTGATGTTTATAACAATATGCTTATTATCAATGAGATGATGAGCCGAGGTATTGAAATTTTGCCGATTGATATAAACAAGTCCCACGCTATGAAGTATGTCCCCGAAAACGGCAAAATGAGACTTCCTTTCGGCTCTCTTTCGGGTGTTGGCGAAAAGGCGGCTTATTCTATCTATGAAGCAGCAAAGAAAGGAAACTTTATTTCAAAGGAAGATTTCCAGATAGAAGCAGGAGTTTCGAAAACTATTATTCAAAACCTTGCCGACCTTGGAGCTATGAATGATTTACCTGATACAAATCAAATGTCTATGTTCTAAAAAGCAAACCTCCCAAAAGAAAGTTCTTTTGGGAGGTGTTTTTTGCTATTTTTATAACAACGCAATTAGTTCATAATTTTTAAGTAACGCTCGTAAGCTTCTTCCCAAGCCTCAGGGTTTTCGGGCAGGTAATGCTTGATATCGGTTGAATTTGAAACGGTTTTGCGGATATCTGCAAAATCCTTAATCTCACCGAGAGCATAATAAGCAACTGCGATATTACCCATAACGGTAGCTTCGGTAGGTCCTGCCAAAACCTCGGCATTGCAAGCGTCTGCGGTAAGTCGGCATAAAAGCTTATCCTTAATTCCGCCGCCGAGCATATTGATTTTGGTATATTTCTTGTTTGCAATTTCGCCGAGCTTGTTAAAGGTGTATTTATATTTCATTGCAATACTCTGGTAAATGCAACGCATAATTTCGCCTCTGGTTTGAGGTACATATTGACCTGTTTTCTCGCAAAATTCCTTAACTCTTTTGGGAAGATTTCCTGCCGATTCAAACATCGGGTCATCAACGTCAACAAAGCATTTGAAAGGCTCACTTGCCAATGCTTCCTTTTCAAGTTGGTCAAACCCAACCTCTTCGCCCTCTCTTCTCCATTGACGGCGGGATTCTTGAATGAGCCAAAGTCCCATAATATTCTTAAGGAAACGAACGGTATCCTCAAATCCACCCTCGTTTGTGAAGTTAAGCGAACAAACTTCATCATTTATAATAGGCTCTTTTGCCTCGATTCCAAAAAGACTCCATGTGCCGCAGCTGATATAAACAAAATCGTCAGCAGAAGATGGAGTTGCTGCAACGGCAGATGCAGTATCATGAGCGCAAACTGCAATAACGGGAACCTTTTCACAACCGAGCTCTTCGCAGATTTCATCGGTTAAATAGCCATAGATATTTCCCGCTTTGATAATTTCGGGGAAGAGGTTTTTGTTAAGACCTAAACGCTCGATAAGCTCATAGTCCCAATCCCTCTTATAAGGGTTATAAAGGTTGGTGGTTGAAGCAATGCTTGCTTCTGCTCTCATTTCGCCTGTTAGCATATAAGCAAAAAGGTCGGGAATTAAGAGAACTTTTTCGGTATTCTCAAAAATTTCAGGCTCATTTTCCTTTAAATACATCAACTGATAAAGGGTGTTAATTCTCATACACTGAGTGCCTGTTCTGTTATAAATTTCTTCCTTACTGATGGTTTCAAAAACCTTTTCGGGAATACCCTCTGTTCTTAAATCTCTATAATGAACGGGATTTGATAAAAGCTTTCCTCTTTTATCAATAAGTCCAAAATCAACTCCCCAGGTATCAATACCGATAGCATCAAAACCGCCCGAGTTTACAGCCTTTGTTATACTTGTTTTAATCTCGTAAAAAAGGCGGAGAATATCCCAATACATAGTACCGTTTACGATAACAGTATCGTTAGAGAAACGGTGGATTTCCTCCATGGTTATTTTTTCGCCGTCAAAGCCGGAGAGCATTGCTCTTCCGCTTGAAGCGCCGAAATCGAAAGAAAGAACTCTTTTCATTTTATCACTCCGCAAAGTTATTTTATTAAATTAAGTTTATCATAAACTGGTATTATTTGCAATAATAATGTTTGTAATAAATAATCGCTTAGTGATTTAATATTAGATAAAAGAAATTACAAATTAGATAATAACTGAGCATTGAACGGAAAGTTATATTATGGTAAAATGAATAAGGAAGGTGATATCAAATATGGTTAATGAAGAACATATAAAATTGCTTGAAGAGCGAATTGAAAAACTCGAAAAGTTTATTAAACTTATTAATTTGGATGATAAACAAGGTGTTGTTTTTAACGGTTGTAATATTGGCCCTGTTGCATTAGAAAAATGCAAAGAAATAACCTTTGAGCATAACCACATGGAAACCGGTGTTTTTGCAGGCTTTACAAATCATGTTAAAGATTCCACAATTCATAATTTTGAATCCGTTCATTCTAAGTCTACATTGAAAAAGTGCAATATTCAAAATTATTGTGAAGAATAATGAGGTAGTAAAGGTGGAACATATTACGGTTGGCAGAAAGTATAACGAAGGCAAGGTTGCTTTTGTAGAGTGCGTGAAAGACAGTTCCCTTGACGATATCAATATTAAGGACAAGTGCTTTTTGCTCATTATACTCATTAAGGGGAAATTAGAATTTAAAGTTGG
>JAZPXP010000126.1:0-21549 GCA_045543715.1 Acutalibacteraceae bacterium | reverse complement strand
CGTGTTTCGCCTGAAAATAAAATACGCATTGTAAAGGCATGGCAGAAAAAGGGACAGGTCGTTTCAATGACAGGTGACGGTGTGAACGATGCACCTGCACTCAAAGCCGCTGATATCGGCTGCGCTATGGGTATCACGGGAACTGACGTTGCAAAGAGCGCCGCTGATATGACACTTACCGACGATAACTTTGCCACTATCGTGGATGCCGTTCGTGAAGGACGTGGCATTTATGCCAACATCAAAAAGGTTGTTGGTTTCTTACTCGGCACCAATATCGGCGAAGTTATCACCGTATTTATGGCGATGCTTTTGTGGCACAAAACACCGCTGCTTTCCATGCAGCTTTTGTGGATCAACCTTGTAACCGACTCTCTGCCTGCCATCGCACTCGGTATGGAAGCGGTAGAATCCGACGTTATGGACAGAAAACCGAAGCCGAAGAACGAAGGCATCTTTGCTCACGGTCTTGGCTTTCGTGTAGTGCTTCAAGGCATTATGTTTGCGGCTCTTACGCTTATTGGCTTTAAGGTCGGCGAGAACGTAACCGGCACACTGGAAGGTGGTCAGACTCTTGCCTTTATGGTACTGGCTCTTTCACAGGTCGTACAGGCATTCAATATGCGCTCCGAACACTCTCTGTTTAAGATCGGTCCCTTTAAAAACCATAAGCTCAACTGGGCAGCACTTGCTTCAACTTTGCTTGTAGCATTGGTGCTCTTTACACCCTTAAAGACTGCTTTTGGACTCGTGACTCTGTCTGCCGAGCTTTATCTGCTTGGCGTAGGTCTTATCCTTGTTCCGCTTGTTGCAATGGAACTTTCCAAAGCATTTGGACTTGTAAAGCATCATAAATAATTTCTCCCAAAGCCGTCGAAGCGTTCGACGGCTTTTCGGGGTTTTACATAAAGGAGCACACTCCTATGAAGAAAAAACTCAAAACCATATTACTTGCGATATTACGCTTCGCACCACTAATCGTATGCGCAGTATTTATGGGATTCTACCTGTTTTCAGGCAAAGAAATCACGGCAGAAAACCTCTTAAACTTTGCACCGGAGGAACCGCTGTATGCAGCGTTGTTCCTTATACTGTTATATGCATTCAAATCATTGACGGTATTCTTCCCGATTATTGTACTGAATGTTTTAGGCGGTTTCTTATTTGAACCCGACCACGCACTTATCGTTAATACTGTCGGTGTGCTTGTGGAGCTTGCCATTCCATATTGGATTGGCAGAGTTTCGGGTGCAGGCTTTGCGGATAAGTTATGTAAGAAACATCCAAAGCTTGCCGAAATCATTGGTGAAGGCTCGAACAACAACTTTTTTATGTCGTTCTTTCTCCGTGTAATTTCATGCTTACCGGGCGATGCCATCAGTATGTATTTCGGCGCAAGAAGGGTGCCGTTTTGGACTTGTCTGCTCGGCAGCTTCCTTGGAACGCTTCCGGGAATGGTTGCCGCAACCTTGCTCGGAATGAATATCACCGATCCGTCGTCACCGATGTTCTGGGTATCCATAGGACTTACGATAGGCATATCGGCTATTTCCTTTATTGTATATTTTTTATGGAGAAAAGCGAAAAAGAAAAGGAGTTAACAGTATGGATTTTACACCCGAAAAGAAAAAGAAACTTTCCAAATGGATTATAGGCATTGCTGTGGTTTGTATCGTGATTTTTTTAGGACTACAGAATATTAACGTTGTTGCGGGTGCTGCATCTTGGGTTGCAGGACTTATTATGCCGTTGATTCTTGGCTTTGCATTTGCACTGATTCTCAACGTGCCGATGCGATTCTTTGAAGCACATATATGGAGTAAAACAAAGAAAAAAGGTCTGCAAAAGTTGCGCGGACCGCTATCGTTTATCATATCCCTTGTTCTCATTGTCGGCATTATAGTAGGAGTTGTTTGGCTTGTTATTCCTGAACTTGTAGACGCCATAAAGGTTATCGTTCAAGGTGCTATCGACCTTGTAAATAAATTCAGCGCTATGAGCGAAGCTGAACTTGCCGAGTTACCTTTTGGAAATGCACTTATGAATACCGATTGGGATAAGATGCTTGACACTCTGCAGAATTGGCTTAAAAATCAAAGCGGTACGATTGTGAACACTGCTGTCGGCACTATCGGTTCCTTGGTTGGCGGCATCTTTGATTTCTTTATTTCCTTTGTTTTTGCCATTTATATTCTCTTTAGCAAGGATAAGTTAAAGGCACAGGCAAAGAGAATGGTTCGTGTATGGCTTCCGAAAAACTTCGGCGAGTGGTCAATCCACGCCGCATCTGTCACCAGTCAAAACTTCCGTAACTTTATCTCCGGTCAGTCCTTAGAAGCCGTTATTCTCGGTGTCCTTTGTATGATTGGTATGTGGATTTTCGGCTTCCCATATGCACCGATGATAGGTGCGCTTGTAGGCGTAACAGCCTTGATTCCTGTTGTAGGCGGCTTTATCGGTGCCGGTGTCGGCGCATTTATGATTCTGACTGTAGATCCGATAAAAGCGGTATTTTTCCTCATATTCATTGTTGTTTTGCAACAGCTTGAAGGTAACCTCATTTATCCGAGAGTGATGGGCAGCCGTGTGAACTTGCCGGGGATGTGGATTCTTGCAGCCGTTACCGTAGGCGGCGGTATTGCAGGACCTGTCGGTATGCTGCTCTCTGTGCCGATTGCATCCACTGTTTATGTTTTGGTGCGAGAAGCTACCGACAAGCGTGAAAAGAAAATGAAAGAAGGTTAAATATATGAGTATTACAACAATCTTGTTTGATTTGGATGGCACACTTCTGCCAATGAATCAAGACACGTTTGCAAAGGCTTATGTGAAAGGATTAACGGTAGCAGCCGAACCTGCAGGTTACAGTCCGATGATTTTCTCTACAGCTATTATGGCAGGCACAGCCGCTATGGTTAAGAATAACGGCGAAAAAACAAATGAAGAAGTGTTTTGGGATACACTCGAAAGAACCTACGGCGAATCGGTAAAAAACGATATCCATTTGTTTGATGAATTTTACGCTACCGACTTTCAGAAAATCAAGGCTGTCTGCGGCTTTGAGCCAAAGGCAGCAGAGCTTATTCGGTACATAAAAGAAAAAGGCTTCCGTGTTGTGCTTGCCACCAATCCGCTGTTCCCGTCGGTAGCCACCGAAAGCCGTATCCGTTGGGCAGGGCTTGAACCGAAAGATTTTGAACTTTATACCACCTACGAAACTTCTCGATATTGTAAGCCTAATCTTGATTACTACTGCGAGATATTAGATAAATTACATCTTTCACCAGAAGAGTGTCTAATGGTTGGCAACGATGCACACGAGGATATGATTGCCGAAAAACTCGGCATAAAAGTATTTCTGCTCACCGATTGCCTCATTAACAAAAATGGTGCGGATATTTCCCGTTATCCGCAGGGCAGTTTTGATGAATTATTTACATTTATTGATAGGTTAGAAAGGTAGACCCAAGTTGAACGAAAATAAAAAGAAGCCTTGGCTTTTTAGATTTATAAAATATTTAGTACGGCTGTTTTATCCGAAAATGGAAGTTGTTGGTCTTGAAAATCTTCCCGATGAGCCGTGCGCCATTATTGGAAACCATACACAACTTCACGGGCCGATTGCTTGTGAATTATATTTTCCCGACACCTTTTATACTTGGTGCGCGGCACCGATGATGAAGTTAAAGGAAGTACCGGCTTATGCGTACACAGATTTTTGGTCGCAAAAGCCAAAGGCATTACGACCGTTATTTAAGCTTGTTTCATACATAATTGCGCCCTTGTCCGTGCTGATTTTCAATAATGCACGGACGATTGCTGTATATAGAGATAATCGAATTTTAAGCACTTTCAGAGAATCTATTGCAAAACTGCAAAGTGAAAATAACATTATCATTTTCCCGGAGCAAGACAAGAAGCATAATCACATTGTGTATGATTTTCAAGAAGGCTTTGTGGATATCGCACGGCTTTATTATAAGCGCACGGGCAAGGAACTTTCCTTTGTACCGCTTTACATAGCACCCAAACTTAAAAAGATATATTTAGGAAAACCGATAAAATTTTCAGCCGACACACCCATCGCTGAGGAACGCCGAAGAATATGCGATTACCTCATGAATGAAATTACAAATATTGCAGAGAGCTTGCCTGAGCATACGGTTGTGCCGTATCGCAATATATCAAAGAGATTGTATCCCAAAAACACAATGAAGGAGGAGCAAAATGAGAAAGCCACAAGTTGATTACCGTCAGTTTCGTTTTTCAAAGCTAAATACACCGCAGTTTTCTCATTTAAAGCTGCTTCTCGGTTGGGTGGGATATTTCATTCTGTATTTCTTAACAGAAAATCTGATACCCGTAGAAAAATGCCATGTCATTCACTGCGGTCTTGATGATATCATTCCGTTTTGCGAATGGTTTTTGCTACCGTATGTTTTTTGGTATGCGTTAATTGTTTTCTCATTAGGCTTCTTTGCGCTTTATGACGTGGATAGCTTTAAGAAACTGCAGACCTTCATTATTATCACGCAGGTTTGTGCGATGATCGTATATATCGTTTATCCAAACTGTCAGAACCTGCGACCTGCCGAGTTTCCATGAGATAATTTCTTGACCGACTGCATCGGCTTTTTATATGCCTTTGATACCAATACAGGCGTTTGTCCGTCGCTGCATTGCGCTTATTCCATCGGGATTGCAAGTGTGTGGCTCAAGGCAAAAGACGTTTCAAAGCTATGGAAGGCATTTGTTGTAATTGCCGTTATTTTAATATGTCTTTCCACTATGTTCATAAAGCAACATTCGGCGGTAGACTTCTTTGCCGCTTTGCCTGTGTGTCTGCTTGCTGAGATATTAGTGTTCAAGGTGTTCTACAAGAAAAAAGCATAGAGTTTAGAGGGACGGGGTTTATGAGTATTAAAATCAAAGAAGTTATATCGAAAAAGGATTTAAAGAAATGGATTGAGTTTCCGAATTCACTTTATAAGGACAATGAGTATTACGTTCCGTTTTTGGCAAATGATGAGATGGAGACATTTTCGCCTGACAAGAATCCTGCCTACGCTTTTTGCGAAACAAAGCTGTTTTTAGCATATAAGAACGATAAAATTGTCGGCAGGATTGCGGGACTGATCAACTACGCTTACAATAAGAAATGGGACAAAAACGCCATTCGTTTTACCCGTTTTGATTTTATTGACGATTACGAAGTATCTAAAGCGTTATTTGACAAGGTTGTAGCTTGGGGTAAAGAAAAAGGTTATACTGAAATTATGGGGCCGATCGGCTTTACCGATATGGATCACGAAGGTATGCTGATTGAAGGCTTTGAAGAATTCAACCTTTCTATTACTTTTTATAATCATCCTTATTATATTGACCATATGGAACGCTTGGGGCTCCAAAAAGATATCGACTGGTTTGAATATCGCATCAATGTTCCTGAAAGCTTAGATCCTCGCTTTGCGAGAATAAGCAACCGTATATGCGAGAAAAATGGCTATTCGGTAGTAACTTATAACAACCGCAAGGTTCTGTATAACGATGCCTTGGAAGCTTTTAAGATTATCGATATTGCTTTTTCAAAGCTATATGGCACCGTGCCATTGACACCCGAAGTTATCAAACACGCCATTGACGGATATGTACCTGTAGTTAACCTCGATTATGTTTGCTCGATAAAAGATAAAGACGGTAGTATTATCGGCTTCGGTGTGCTCGTTCCGTCTATCGCTAAGGCACTGAAAAAATCGGACGGCAAGATGATCCCCTTTGGTGTGTTCCGACTTCTTAAAGCGCTCAACGGCAAAAACGATACTCTTGAAATGTTCTTTGTAGCCGTTCATCCCGATTATCAAGCGCAAGGGCTTCCCGCTATACTAATCAGTACCCTTGCAAAGAAGATTATCGAAAACGGTGTTAAATACTGTGAAACGGGCCCGATGCTCGAAACCAATACCGCCGTTCACAGTATGTGGCGTCACTTTGAAAAGCGTCAACACCGTCGCCGCCGTTGTTACATAAAAGCTATTTGATAACTTCAGGGAATCTGATAATGCTTTTCTTTTTCTTCTCGGCATAAGCGAGTGCTATTTTTGCCCCGCTTTTTCTACCTTTTGGGGTGTAATCCTCTTTATAATAAACAATGCAGAAACGGCTATTATCTATCATCTCACAGTTCCTCTTTACATAACTCGCTTTACCTGCACCAAGCACCGATTTAGGAAAATAGGTATCCTCATAGCTTTCTAAAAGGTATGCTTCATAGCTTTCATCAATATACGGATATTCTGCCCTCACAAAAATTCTTTTTATGTGAGGGTGCTTTTTCTTTATTTCGGTCACTATATCATAACAGAGATCATCAAATTGGCTCTTGCTGCCAAAAAGAAAAATATCAATACTTTCTTCTGTAATTAAGCGTTCGATTACCACACATATTTTTTCCTTTAGCTCATCAGTCACATTTATTTCCCTATGACCGATAAAACAACAAGTATTCTCCACCAATTTTATCTACCCACTCTCATAAAAACGCAATTTTCCTTATACATTATAAGTTTATAGAATTGTATTCTATATGTCAATAAAAATTGATAATACAATTCTGTAAAATTAGCGGGTGTATGGGATACAATTATATACGGTGGTGATTATATGATGACTGAGCAACAATTTATAGAAAGACTTGCAAAACTCCGTATACAAAAAGGTGTTTCTGCAAGAGATATGAGTTTAAGTTTAGGGCAATCAGAATCCTATATCAATAAAATTGAAAACAAAGCTTCACTCCCATCCATGAGCGTATTCTTTTATATATGCGACTATCTTGAAATAACTCCCGAACAGTTCTTTGCAATGGATGTTGAGGCTCCCGAAACGATGAAAAAGATAACTGACAATTTAAAACGTCTATCTAAAGAACAGTTAGAGCATGTAAATACAATCATTGAAGATATTATGAAGTAAATTCAAAGAGGAAGATGCACGAAAGCACCTTCCTCTTATTTTATTCCTCGTTATCTTCAGTTTCCATATAAGTTCTTGCGCGTTTGGATAGTGCTGTGGAGCTGACGCACGAAAGTGTTATAGAATTATCGTCTAATAGAAGCATTGAACGCACTTCCTTTTCACCTGTAGCATCTACAACTTGCATAGATGTCCTATCAAGGTTGTGCTTCTTCAAGAATCTACGCACCTTATCGGCATCCGCTGCGATAATATGTTTTATTTTATCAACGTTTGTAAAATTTTTATTTCCAATATTAATAAACTTCTCACTCATAGTCAAATTCCTCTCTTTCTATAATCGGAATGTTTCGGATCGGCTCTTCATATTCCATATCAAACACATACGACCATCTGTTTTTCTTAATATCAATAATACTAGCAAGGTAAACTGTCTTATCAAGCTGACATAAGCGTTCACGCCCAACGCTCATTATCCATTTATCAATTTGCGGCTTTAGTATATTAGTAATCGCTTCAAAGCTTCGACCAATAAAAATAATTCTATCGGTTATAGATGCTAATTTTGAGCATTTATCGTTAAAGTCTATTTGCTTATGGTTACCGCACTCAACCTCAAAATAATCCGGTTCCTCTGCAAAAGTTGCAATAATATCAGGTATAACGGAACGACCGTTCTCAATCCTTATAAAATTATCACGGCGGCTTATTGTTATGGTGTCATAAAATTCCAATTGTTTTATAAGTATAGAGGCATCCTTTATCATATATCCGTGTTGTAAGCTTGCGTGTTCTTTTATAAACATAAAAGCCTCGGGTACAGGGACTTTTTTCCTGAAATGCATCATATAAAGCATTCTACCGATTTCAGTTATCAAAAGAACATTAAACTGCCGGTATCCCGTATCTATTCTTTGCACTTTAAATAACTGCAAAGCCACTAAATGTTTTATATAGCGCCAAGCCGCATCATCGCTGACGATATCCTTCAACTCTAAAATTATTTTGTCAATAATAGCATTTTTTGCTATCTTTTCTTCGGATATGCCTTGAGAGACTATAATCTCAAATGCCAACCAGTGAATCGGCTTCATCTGGTTTTCTATATCCTCAAGATTCCCTTCGTACATTTTTTTAGTTTCATTATTATCACTCATATAGTTTTCTCCTTTTCTTTTATTAGGCTTATTATATTTTCGAACTCTTCGTCCGGAATGCCGAATTGCAATAGCTTGAAAATTTCGTCAAACATCAAAAGGAACTCAATATCAACAAGCTTTTCTATTTCAAGATTTTGAAGAACAGAATCACCCTTTTCTTCATCATCACACCGATAGCAATCTAAAATATTATTAAAAATCGTGTCCACTGCTTTACTGTATACAGCCTTCAACCTTCTGTTTTTGTCGTGCTCACCGGCATAGGAATTCGCATTCTTAATTAATACTTCTTTAAGGTCTTCAATCTTTGTCGCCAATAATTCGACTGGCATACCAATTTCTTTCGGCGGCATTTCTTTGTTTTTGCGTATGTGTTTGCGGATAATCTTTTTGAGACATTCCATTACTGCACCTTTAGGCAAGGTGCTTACAAAACGTGCAACTTTTTCGTCAGTAACTCGGATAACACAGCTTAAAGGATTATTGTTTTCTATTGACGAAAACTCAAACGGAATCGCCGCAATCTCGCCCTTACTCTCCGCCAAAAGAATTTCGTTCACGGTTTTATTAAGTGTGCGGTGGGGCAAAGCAGCCTTCCAACCATGAAGATCCGCATCCTCTGTTTTTAAAATTAAATGAATAGTATTTGACATTTTTATTCTCCTTGTTTTTTATAATTTCTAAATTCCTGAGCAAGAGCATCTAATGACCTTAGATAAATTTTGAGCATAATCTTATTCTTATCAGGATGCTCTGCAAGAGATTTTTCTTTTTCGTTAATAAATTCAAGCATATCATTTAACTTCTCGCTAGCCTTTGATTTTGGGATGCGTATTATCTTTGGTATTACGAGATTTTTATTGATACACCTTCTGATTTCATTTTTAAGGCAAGCGGAAAACTTACCCTTAGTAAACCCGAGCCGTTCTTCGCACTTCGCCGCCAGATTGTCGAGGATATCAATTTTTACATGACGCTCACCATCAAAAGATTTAATAACGAAATTCATTGGAATGGTTAACACCCTGCCCCTAAGAGCACTGCTTAAAATTTGCGACACAATCTTCTCACGCTCACCTTTTGGAATTGTGTTTAAAAAACAATAAATGTCAGCATCTTGATTTTTAAGTACAATATGTTTTTTCATTGTGTTTTTACCTCACTTTTAAAATTTTTTAGATTTTGTTTGCTATTTACTTAGAAAAAGCCATTATTTTCACCCCCTTTTTTACTTTTGAGCGCACTAAAATGTAGGGAACAAAAATATCGACTTTCAAGAAAACAATAACAAAATCGAGTTTAAATGAAAAAATTAACAAAATTTCTTCTTGAATTTTGTGTACCTATACAAATTTTAAGTTTTTTACATAAAAAACAGCACCTATCCGAAGATAAGTGCTGAAATTTTTAAAAATTCAGTATATGCGTGTGATAATATATTCTGCGTCCTCGACAAAAGCATTTTTGCCGAGACTACGTAAGCCGTAAAGTTGACCTCGCTTTCGTGTTTGAATTGTATCAAAAGTCACATCCGTATTCCACCAAGCGCCATCAAAATAAACTCTATTCCAAGTGTGATGATAATTTACATTATCATATTTTGTTCCATCAACAACATAACAAGGTATGTCCTGGCTGCGACAAAAGGCAGCGAAAAGATGTGCAAAATCATAGCAGATGCCTTTATGGGTGCTCAAGGTTTTACGAACATTAAAATACTGAACAATGAGTTCACATTCATAGTCATACTCGAAATTATGTATTATCCAACTGTATATTGCTTTAACCTTTTCTTCATTGGTATCACAGTCATCGCAAATTTCGTCAGCAAGTTTTTCTGTTTTGGTATCCCAGAGGGTTGCTTGACCGTTCGTAATCGAAACATCATCCTGTTTGTAAACGAAA
This sequence comes from Acutalibacteraceae bacterium, assembly GCA_045543715.1. Classification (GTDB taxonomy): domain Bacteria; phylum Bacillota; class Clostridia; order Oscillospirales; family Acutalibacteraceae; genus UBA737. The sequence continues at coordinate 11,512 of JAZPXP010000126.1, read as the reverse complement.
AAATACGCCGAGAAGAGTAATACGCTTATAAGTGCCAATAGTGTTAAAACATAGATTTTCGTCAATAGATTATCTTTTCTTGTGCCATCAGCAAAAGCTGAAAAATAAATAATAACAATAGCAAGAGAGATCATTGCCAAAAACAGAAATACTCTGCGGCAATATACAGCATAAGCGAAGTTAATACAGAAAATAAGTGCGAGCAAAACAAATATTACGGTACGCATCGCTTTTGATTTTATCTCAACTAACAAGAAAAATGTCGGCGAAAACGAAAGTAGGTAGAACACTTGTAGCGTGGGTGAGAGTACAAGAAAATCTCTTAGGCAAAATCCCAAAATCAGATTATATGCGAAAGAGACTCCGAAGAAAACCCATCTTGTATATTTCATTTATAGTACCTCCATTTCGGAGTTACCATTGCTTCAAAATCAAGATCGGTTGAAACCGTCACTTTAAACTTTTGTTTTACACGCTCTTTGGGGTTCGGTTTCGGAACCGGTAGGGCAAGAGTCTTTAGAAGATTATGCCAACTTGTAACATTATAATATGGTGCCAATCCTCGCCAACTAATTACACCACTTTGTCTGCGATGATCAAAGTCATCACTGCTTGACGGATGAAGTCTCAGATACTCTTCAACAAATGCTTTGGTGTGTTTTTCCTTGCGTTCTTCATATGTAATTTTGGGTACGGGATAATTTTCCTGCAGCCACTGGGACAAGTTCACCTTGTACCTGTGTTTGAAAACGGGATGCGGCGGCATACCTTTTTTCTTGAAATCGGTAGTCGTGGGGTAACGCCCCTCATCCTCTTTGAACTGCTCTATTCTGTCACGAATCGTCTTGTCAGTCCAATTGGTCAGCGGCATATCCTCTAAAATGTCGCTGAGTTTCTCGCAAATCTCTGTATTCTTTTGGTCTCGTGAGAGTTGCGAAATTGCCTGTAATAATGCGGTTTTTCTGGTCATAGTCTTCAAAATCCTTTCGTGGATTTCGACACTCTATAACCATTGGAACGGCATAGGTTGAAAACCTTACATTCTGGGTTATATCGAAGTTATCAATAGATTTTATCAGTCCGATACAGCCAACCTGAAACAAATCATCAAGGTTTTCTCCTCTTCCTGTGAAACGCTGAATAACACTCAGTACAAGACGCAGATTTCCGTTTATAAGCTCCTCACGGGCATATTTATCCCCATCTTTAACCTTTTTAAGAAGCTTTTCTTTTTCACTTTCCTTTAAAAGCGGTAATTTTGAAGTATCAACTCCGCAGATAAAAACCTTGTTGTTATACATATTTTCCCCTCCTGTTTTTTCATTAGAATTATTACCTTTAAACCCTTGTAATAAACTAATAAAATATTTTTCCTATCGACAAAATTCACTTGAATTTTTATATTTTTTATGTATATAAAAAGGACCGCCATCGGCGGTCCTTAACTTAACCCAAAACTAACACTAAGGGCTTTATCAACCATAACCATTGAACTGTTATCAAGGCTTCCCATTTTTTCTTTGAGACGCTTCTTATCAATGGTTCTTACCTGTTCAAGCAAAACTATTGAATCCTTTGCAAGTCCGCAATCGTTTGCTTCAACCGATATATGCGTTGGCAGCTTTGTTTTATCCTTTTGGCTTGTAATCGCAGCGGCTATAACGGTTGGGCTATAGCGGTTGCCAACATCGTTCTGAATTATAAGAACAGGTCTGATACCGCCTTGTTCGGAGCCTACAACAGGGCTTAAATCAGCGTAATAAATTTCTCCGCGTTTTATATTCATTATTGTTTCACACTCTCACACAATCATTTAATTATATTCTTGCCTTATTTTGCTTAAATTAATCAAACAGTTTTTTCTTTAACATAATATGTGTGAAAAAGACAAGGGGTGAAACTTTAGATGCTTTGTTGGCGTTTTTGCATTCTGCTCCAATTATAAAAGCCATAGATATCGTTAAGCAGAAAAGTTATGAAGCATAAAACCATAGGGAGACAGGAGGGAGAGGAAATAGCGGCTATAACCCAAAGAATAATCAAAACGATATCATTCATCGCATAGGCAAGTGCGTAAAACGGACTTCTGAAGAGGGTGAGATATGATGCAGTATAGCTTGTTGTAACCGAGAGGGTGCTAAAAAACAGACTTTCATTACCAAGGAATTTTAAAATAAAATAAAATATAAAGGTTACAGCGGGAGCGGTCAAGCATAGGATAATCTTAAGTTTTTTAGAAAGGCGTTCAACCTTAACCTCGTTCGAATCTTTATATGGATGCTTAATCCAGCTTATAACCGCCATTAAGGCTATGGGAGCTGTCATACCGAGATAGGTTATCATCTCACCGTAATATTTGAAATGCAGAGAGATAACACCGTAAAACAGACTGAAAACAACCGTTAAAACCTGACCTATAACATATCCTTTCGCAACAAAAATCAAGGCAGTAGCACCAATTAGTGAGGCACAAAGGCTTAAATAATCCTTTTCCTTTGTTGAAAGAAAGGATAAGGTTATAAGAAACAGGGAAATCAGCCATAAAAACATTTCGAATTTCGATAGCTCTTTAAAAGGATTTTTAAACTTCATAATAATCACCATAATGATTGTAGTTAGTCGAAACACTTTACAAGTGGCTTCAGCAAAATGGTTTCGCTTTACCTATTCCAGTATAAAAAAGCACCCGACTGATATATCTTCTAAGACCTAACGATATATCGGCGAATGCACTTACTACCCGGTGGCAGTCAAAATATTTTTTCTTATTATAATATGTTACTAAATATAAGTCAACAAAAAAGTAAAAAGGAACCGATTGATCGGCTCCTTTTTACTTTAAGGGGTTTGAGGAGAGAATTTCTCTTTTGGAGAAATTATACCAAAACGAGTGCGGCTCTCTTTTTGGTACGACATTATAATATCACGAAATTTTTTCTGAAATTTATATTTTTTATGAACTATTTTTTAATTTTAAAAACAGTATAGAGTTTTAAATTCAGTCAATAATAAAAACAGGATAAGAAAGGAATGATAATTTTGAGATACACTGAAAATTATTCAAAAAGAAAATTTAAGGGCAGCAAATTTTATATTGTTGTTGCTTGCTGTCTGGCAATATTAGGAACGGCTTCTTGGTTTGCAGTTTCGAATTTTAATGATGATTCTGTAGAGAGTATTCCCGAAGAAACTCCTCCTAAAACAGAATATCAGGACAAAACTCCATCATATACTGAAAGTGAGGAGTCTTCAGAGCAACAAACGGCAGAGGACGTTGAGAGTGAACCTTATATTCCAAGTGAGGAGCCTATAGAAAAACCGCTCGCATTTACAATGCCGGTTGAGGGAGAAATTATAAAAGATTTCAGCAGAACAAATCTTCAATTCTCCAAAACTTATTCAGATATGCGTCTTCATACCGGAGTAGACATTGCCTGTAAAGAGGGGACAGCGGTTTCATCAGTTTCGGACGGAAAGGTTGTTTCGGTTGAAGAAACTGCAGATTACGGCACAACCGTTACTATAGACCATTCGGGAAATATAAGAGTTAAATATTCCGCCTTAAAGGAAATTAAGGTCAAAGAAGGGGATAAAGTAAGTGTTGGAGATATAATAGCATTGTCCGACACAGTTCCATCTGAATGCAACGATAAACCTCATATTCATATTGAGGTTTTAAAAGATGGAATTGCAGTATCCCTTATTGAGATGATTGGTTAGCCAAAGCATTTAAACTCGAACCAGCCTTAAAGGGTGGTTTTTAGGCGGCTTTTGGCTTATTCGCACGCATAGGCGTTAGCCTTATGCGCTTGTCTTCACCAAAATCCACACAAAAAACCGCACCTTTAAGGTCGCAGAATTTTGTAAATAAAGGATTTTTTGGTGTGCAAGGCGCAAAACGCAGCAAATCCTAACGGATTTGCGAGTATTTTAACGATGCCACAGCATAAAATACTTGTTTCAAAATCTGATTCAAGTTTGAATGCTTTGGCTAACCCGCCCCCGAAAATTAAATCGTTTAGGGGCACAAAAAAAGACCTATGCTCTATTGCATAGGTCCTTTTCTTTAAAATCCTAAAAGTTTTTGTGCGACACTTAAAAGGTTATCTTTTTTATTTAAGCCATCTTGGCTGCTCTTTCCAACAGCGCCGACATAAATTTTAATTTTAGGCTCGGTTCCTGATGGACGGACAATAAGGGTGCTGCCGTCTTCGCAGAAAAAGGAAAGAACATTTGATTTTGGAAGGGTTAAAACGTTTTCTTCACCCGATTTCATATCATAAGAAATCGACCTGCCGTAATCGTTGATTTTTGTAATAAGACTACCGTCAAGCTCTTTTGGGGGATTGGAACGCAAATCTTCCATAATGCCTTTAATTCTTTCAATTCCGCTTCTGCCTTCGCAAGTAAAGCTTTTCTGAACTGAATAGCAGTAACCGTATTTCTTATAGATTTCTTCAAGAACATCATATAATGTTTTACCTTCATTTTTATAAAAGGCTGCCATTTCGCATATAAGCATTGAAGCTACAACGCCGTCCTTATCTCTGGCATAGCTTCCCGCAAGATAGCCATAGCTTTCCTCAAAGCCGAAAATATAGCGGTCTTGCTCATTTTTCTCGGCAAGAAGGGTTATCTGTTCGCCTATGAATTTAAAGCCGGTTAAAACATTTATAAGGGTGCAACCGTAATCATCGGCTATTTTCTGGCAAAGCTCGCTTGAAACGATGGTTTTAACTGCAACAGGATTTTTGGGTAATGTTTTGTTGGCGGTTTTTCTTTCCAAAATATAGTTGAGAAGCAAAACACCTACATCGTTTCCGCTGAACAACTTATATTCACCATCAACATTAACGGCAATACCAACACGGTCGCAATCGGGGTCTGTTGCAAGAAGAATATCGGGGTTAACCTTTTTTGCCAATTCTAAAGAAAGGTTAAATGTTTCTCGGATTTCTGGGTTGGGGTAGGGGGCGGTTGGGAAATTGCCGTCTGGCAACTCTTGTTCGGGAACTACTGTAACACCCGTTACTCCAATTCGTTTGAGAATTTCTCGAACAGGCTTATTGCCGGCGCCGTTTAAGGGAGAATAGATAACCTTAAGTTTTGAAAGGTCAGCATTCTTCTCAACTCTTTGGGTTATAACATTATCGTAATATTCCGATATTATCTCATCGCTTATATATTCGATTTTGCCAGAGGCTAAAGCCTCTTCAAATGGCATTGTTTTAGCGCCGTCAAAGTAATCAACCTTTTGCATAATCGATAAAACATAATCGGCGGCATCAGGACCCATTTGGCTACCGTCAGGTCCGTAAGCCTTATATCCGTTATATTTTGCGGGGTTATGGCTAGCTGTTACAACAACACCCGCATCACAACCAAGTCTTCTGATTGCAAAGGAAAGCATAGGAACGGGCATAAGCTCTTTATAAAGATAAACCTTAATACCATTCGCAGCAAAAATTGAAGCGGCAGTTTTTGCAAATAAATCGGATTTTATTCTGCTATCGTAAGCGATAGCAATTTTGCCGTTTTGGGCTACCGAATTAACATAAGCGGCAAGTCCTTGCGAAGCTCTGCCAACGGTATAAATATTCATCCTGTTAGTACCGGCTCCGATAATTCCGCGAAGACCTGCGGTTCCGAAAGAAAGGTCTTGATAAAAAGCCTCGGTTATGGCTTCTTCGTTATCCTTAATTTCCTCAAGTTCTAAAATCAAATCGGGGTCCAGAACTGCCTTTTTGCACCAAAGTTCATATTGCTCTTTAACCATATAAAAACCTCATCAAATTTACTAATATCTACTAATTTTATATGCTTTTTATGCCTTTGTCAATATATAAAACTTTGCAATATATAATTTATTTTATAGCAAAAGTATAAAAATACACCTGAATATAAGTATATTAGTATACAATTTTTTTAAAAAAAACTTGACTTTTATGCAATTATGCGATACTATTAAGCATATAGTTGTCTATAAATACTGATTTGGAGACTTGATGAGAATAAATTTTGTCGAAAATTACAAAAATTTGGCAGACGACCAGGTGATAGAGCTTTATAACAATGGTAACCACGATATGCTGCAGGTTATTATTGAACGCTATTATCCTGTTATATTTCATTATGTGAAAAAATATTGTCCTGAAAAGTGTTATGAGGATGCTATTTCATCAGCAACCCTGGCTTTATATTCCGCACTAAAAGATTTTGATCCTTCAAAAGCTTCCTTTAAAACTTTTGCTTCTCTTTGTATTAAAAGGGGAGTGTTAGGAGTCCTTAAGAGTCATAATAGCCAAAAAAACATTCCGGACGAGCTTTTATCTTCGATCGATGATTTAGATATTATTGATTCAAACAGCCCCGAAAAGATTTTCTTCGACCGTGAGGATTACAAAGCCCTTGCCGATAACATTAAATTAGAACTTTCTGCTCTTGAATATGATGTGCTTCAGCACTATCTTTCAGGGGAGAAATATTCAGATATAGCAAAGAAGCTTGATATTTCCGAAAAGTCGGTTGAAAATGCGCTTTCGCGCATAAGAAAAAAATTAAAGCGATAAATATCGGCAGTGCCGTTTATTTATATAGCCCAAGGGGCGAAAATTAAAACAACCAAGAGAGGTAAAAGAGATGTTTGAAGACAAGACCTTAGTTTGCAAAGAATGCGGAGAGGAATTTGTGTTCACTGCGAGAGAACAGGAATTTTATGAATCCAAAGGCTTTGTAAATGAACCGCAGCGCTGTAAGCCCTGCCGCGACAAGCGCAAGAATGCGGGAAGAGCTCCAAGGGAGATGCACGAAGCAGTATGCGCTGCTTGCGGCGGTGTTGCAACCGTTCCGTTTGTACCGCGCGATGACCGTCCGGTATATTGCAGTGAGTGCTTTGCCAAGATGAAGGAGCAGGAAAACGCAGAAGAAGCTGCAGAGTAACCCCTGAAACTTAGACCGCCTTTATAAAAGGCGGTTCTTTTTTTAAAAAATATATTGCAATTATTCATAATTTTGTAATATTATTATATTATCATTGTTCTAAAGAAAAGAGGGAACAAATATGCAATATAAAATTCTCATTGTTGATGATGATGCTAATATATGTGAACTTTTGCGCCTTTACTTAGAGAAGGACGGGTTTGAAACCTTAGTTGCTAATGATGGCAGAACAGCGGTTGATTATGCTTTGAAGCATTCGCCCGACCTTATACTGCTTGATATAATGCTTCCCGTTCTTGACGGTTGGCAGGTTTGCCGAGAAATTAGGAAATCAAGCCAAGTCCCGATTATTATGCTAACTGCAAAGGGTGAAACCTTTGATAAGATTTTAGGTTTGGAGCTGGGCGCTGATGATTATGTTTGTAAGCCTTTTGATACTAAAGAGGTAGTAGCAAGAATTAAAGCAGTGCTCAGAAGAAGCAACGATAACGATAAGCAAAATCAGGTTGAAGAGGTTCGTTACGATAAGCTTCGTATAAATCTCACCAATTATGAATTGGTTGTTGACTCCAAGCGAATTGATACTCCGCCAAAGGAGTTGGAATTGATTTATCATCTTGCAAGCAATCCCAACAGGGTTTATACCCGAGACCAGCTTCTTGATGAGGTTTGGGGATTTGATTATTACGGTGATTCAAGAACGGTTGATGTTCACGTTAAGCGCCTCAGAGAAAAACTTGAAAATGTTTCGGATGAATGGTCGCTTAAAACCGTTTGGGGAGTTGGTTATAAGTTTGAAATTAAAATTATTTAAGAAATATTTTTTTACCAACGCTTTAATAATTGTTTTCAGTCTTGCCTTTCTAATGATGATACTTTCTTTTGTCCTTAACGGATACATCTCAAAGCAGAAGCAAGCAACTCTCCACACAGCATCGGCAGAGGTTATAGAGTATATAAACTCCTCTGATGAAAAGGAAAATCTGAAGGAGATTTTAGGTGCTGTTTCCAAGGTTGGCGAGGCAGAAGTTTTCATAGCCGATAACAAGGGTGAGGTTGTTGCCTGCGGTTGCGAGGATTGGAATGAGAACGGCAAGTGTTTGCATTCCTCGTCTTTAATTTCCAATGAGGATACTGAGCGGTATTTTAATGCGGTTTCGGATATTCATATAAGCACACTTGGAATTTACAAAAGACCTCATTATATAACTCTTGAGAGGATTTATGATGAAGATACCGTTATCGGAACACTTTTTGTAACGGCGCCTATATCGAGGGTTGGCAATCTTCTTTCTACGGTAACCCGTATTTTTTTGATTTCGGCAATAATTCCTTTGCTGGCAATGTTCTTTGCGATATACGCTATGACATATAGGCTAACAAAACCGCTCAAACTTATGTCGAATGCTTCAAGGGCGATGGCTAAGGGAGATTTTTCCAGGAGAATACCTGTTACAAGCGATGATGAAATCGGCGAATTGGCGGCTTCATTTAATATGATGACTAATTCTTTGGCTCAGCTTGAGGGAATGCGGAAAAGCTTTGTTGCTAATGTTTCCCACGAGCTTAAAACCCCGATGACAACTATAGGCGGATTTATAGACGGTATTTTAGACGGAACTATTGATCCTGAAAAACAGAGCTATTATCTTGGCATTGTGTCAGACGAGGTTAAAAGACTTTCAAGACTTGTTGAAGCAATGCTTAGTATGGCAAAGCTTGAATCGGGTGAGTTCAACTTAAAACCCGAAACCTTTGATTTTAGGGAGCTTCTTATATCTGTAGTGATTAGTCAGGAGCAAAGAATTGAAGGCAAAAGCCTTAAAATTTTTGGGCTCGATGAAACAGAAAGTATTTCGGTTAATGCCGATAGAGATTTAATTTATCAGGCGGTATATAATCTTGTTGATAATGCTATTAAATTTACTGATGATGACGGGGAAATAAGCTTTTCTTTAAAACGGGAAAACAATAAAACTGTTTTTACATTAACCAATACGGGAAGCGGTATTCCCGAAAAGGATTTACCCTTTATATTTGAAAGATTTTATAAGGTTGATAAGTCCCGTGCGGCTTCAAGGAATAGCACGGGGATAGGGCTTTATATAGTTAAAACCGTTGTTGCCGCCCATTCGGGCTCGGTTTCGGTTTCAAGTAAGGAAAATAAGTTTACTTGTTTCAAGATTATTTTGCCTTAGAAGGAGAAATAAGGATGGATGAATTTTTAAATAACAATTTACCCGAAGAGGAAACTACAACAGAGGTTGAAGAAAAGAATTTCGAGCCAATCTATAACCCCGTTAATTATTCCGAGGTTAAGCCTTATGAGGATTATAAACCGATGAGCAAAGGGCTTAAGGTTTTTGCTCTAATTTTGGCTGCCGTTATTCTTTTGACAGGAACCTGTCTTACAGGTTATCTGCTTGGTAGAAATAGTGTTAAAATCTCGCGACCAAAGGTGGAGGTTAACCTAGCGGCTAAGCCTGCTGATACCGATGAAATGACCGAGGCTGAGGTTTATGAAGAGGTTAATAAATCTATTGTCGGCATTGTGGTTTACAACACTTCAGGAAAGGCAAGTCAGGCAAGCGGTATAGTTTTCTCTAAGGACGGATATATCGTTACAAATGACCATATATATTCCGAAGTTGCCGCAGCAAGTTTCAAGATTTATACATTTGACGGCAAGGAATACGATGCCCAATATGTTGCGGGTGATACTGTCAGCGACCTTGCGGTTTTAAAGGTTAACGGTGCTTCTCTTACACCTGCAAAGTTCGGTAATTCTGATGATTTGTTCTATGGCGAGCATGTTGTAGCTATCGGCAGACCTAATGATGCAACTGATGCTTCGAGCATTACAAGAGGTATTGTTTCGGCGGTTAACAGAAGAGTTCAGACCACCTCGAGTTATTCTTCACGCCTTATCCAGACCGATAGTGCGATAAACCCAGGAAGCTCGGGAGGCGCGCTTGTTAATATGTTTGGTCAGGTAATCGGTGTTACATCTTCAAAGCTTGCAAGTGTTGAATATGATGCGGTTGGCTATGCAATTCCAACAACAACTATGAAAAGAATAGTTGATGAGCTTATAAGCAACGGTAAGGTGGTTACGAGGGCAAAACTCGGTGTTACCTATGCTGCTATTGATTCGGTAACAGCTCAAATGAACGGATATGATTATAAAGGTATTTTGATTGATTCTGTATCTGAGGATAGCGGTCTTTACGGCAAGGCTGAAAAGGGGGATATTATAACCCATATAAACGGTATTGAAATAATTAAGGATACAGTGGTTCTTGATATTATCGAAAATAGCAGAGCAGGGGATACTATAACGGTTACCATTGCTACAAACAGCGGTACTGTTAAAACAGTTGAAGCAAAGCTTAGCGCAAATATCGGCGAATCAAGCTATAAGGGAATAGAAGAAAAACCTGAAATAAATAAAGACGGTGCTTTCAATTTCCCCGAGGGAGAATAAATTTTAAAGGCTAAAATCCGTTAGGATTTTAGCCTCTTCTTTTTGGGATATTATTGTGTATTATGGTTATAAATTTAAGACTTTCATAAGGAATTGCAACACTTTTGCATTCATAAGGTGTTTTTAAAACAAAAAAAGAATCCCCAATATCCATTATATAACCTGTTTTGCATTGATTTTTATCGCAACAGAGTTCAACCTTTGCGAGCTTTCCTCGGTGCTTTTCAAGATATTCCTTTAAATTATAGGTTTTGTTTTCATTCTTTAAAAACCCTTCATATTGCTTTAAATCGTTTTCGCATTTAATATGCTTCAAAGTATACTCCATATATAGCACTCCCTCAACACATTATATGCAAAAAAATAAAATCGGGATATGCGTGATACTCCAAGCGGAGTATCACGCAACTCTATTCGCCTACGGCGAGTTCTATTGCTACGCAGTGTTATTCGGCTTACGCCGAGTGATATTTGCTTCGCAAGTTTAGGGGCGAATAGAATATCACTAAGTCCAAAGGACTTAATATCACTTTCGCAAAGCGAAAATATCACGCTGACTTTAGTCAGCATATCACTTACAGACAAAAGAAAGAGAAGACTCGTAATTAAAACGAATCTTCTCTTTTTCTGCTTCTGTGGGTTTGGGCTACCGCCCAAGTGTATTTGTACATACAAATGCGATGCTGGTTCTTAACAAGGATTAAATGAAATTTCAAATTCTCCGTTAAGGACATCACACTTATCCCGATTTTATTTTAATTTTTCTATTAAATAGCAAAGAGCGGTTTCAAATTTTACTCCATACCAATGGCTATCGTCATTTACTGTATTTTCGATACATTTGAGTGTATAATCAGCAGCAATTTTAGCCGAATCGAAAAGGCATTTATCATTCATCAGACTGCCAACAAAGGCTGAGGCATAAACATCGCCCGTTCCGTGAGAACTTCTTTTATTGCGGTTATGCTCGTAATAGCTGAGCTTGTTGTTTTCATAAACGCAAACTCCCGTTTTATCCGGAGAGTAGCCAACCCCTGTAAGAACTATGCTTTTAGCACCGAGTTCGGTTAGTTTTTCGAGAAGAGAAAT
>JAZPXP010000125.1:0-17786 GCA_045543715.1 Acutalibacteraceae bacterium | reverse complement strand
AACTAAAAGACCTGAAAGTTATTCTTTCAGGTCTTTTTTAAAATCAGCAATTAAAAGGTTGAAATATAATTATTAAACTTGCTAGGGGTTGCCTTATTAAGATAATTATGGTATACTTTGAAAATACAATTATCGAAAGGATAGATATTATGATTTATGCCGCAATAGCAATTTTTGCAATAGCGTATGTTTTAATGCTGATTTTCAGTAAATTAAGACCATACATAGCACTTGGGGCCGCATTGATTTTTATAGTTACTGGTATGTTGCCTCTAAGCCAAATCGTTGGTGCAATTGATTTTAATGTTTTATTGATGATAGCAGGAACTATGGGTATAGTAGCTTTGTTTATTGAAAGCAAAATGCCAGAATTACTTGCTGATTTAATAATGGAGAAGGTTCCGAATATTAAATGGGCTGCTGTTGCAATGGCTTTGTTTGCAGGAATTATTTCAGCCTTTATTGATAATGTTGCAACCGTCCTTATGGTTGCACCTGTAGCTCTGGAAATATGCAAAAAGTTAAAAACAAATCCCATTCCTTTTATTATAGCAATTGCGGTTTCCTCTAATTTACAGGGTGCCGCAACCTTGGTTGGCGATACAACGGCAATTATGCTTGGCTCCGCACTTGATATGAGTTTTATGGATTTCTTCTGGTATAAAGGTCGCCCCGGAATATTTTTTGCTGTTGAATTAGGAGCTGTTCTTTCGGCACTAATATTAGCTTTCATATTCAGAAAAGAGAAATCTCAAATACCAAAAACTTTCTCAAGAACAGTTGTAACTGATTATGTTCCCTCTGCCCTTTTACTTGGCACTATTTTGTTGCTGATTTTAGCTTCCTTTATCCCGAATAAACCTGATATAACAAACGGTCTGATTTGCTGCGGTTTGTTGTTTATTGGCCTCATTTATAATTTTGCCAAAAAGAAAAAATCTTCAGCTATTATTTCACCCCTAAAAGAAATTGATTTTGAAACTATCGGTCTTTTGCTCGGTCTTTTCTTAATGATCGGCGCCATTTCCGAACAGGGTGTTATTGCAGCTGCGGCTAGTTTGCTTGCTAAGGCGGGCGGCGGCAACATATTTGTTCTTTATACTGTTATTGTTTGGGCATCTGTCTTAATTTCTGCTTTTATAGATAATATCCCATATGTAGCAACTATGATTCCTGTAATTGCAGGCCTTGCTTCAACTCTTGGAATTGACCCAACCGTTCTCTATTTTGGATTACTTTCGGGCGCAACTCTTGGCGGCAATTGCACACCTATAGGAGCCTCAGCAAACATAACAGGTATTGGAATCTTGCGCAAAGAAGGATATACAGTTAAGAACTCTGATTTCTTTAAAATCGGCATACCCTTCACCCTATGCGCCATCATCCCTGCATATATTTATTTGTGGATAATGTATGGAATTTAATATATCGTTTTAATTTAAAAGACTAAGTCAGTGATATGCACCTCCAAAAGTTAGACACTTTTGGAGGTGCATATTTTTTTGTATAATGAAAACGGACTATGGAAATCCACAGTCCGTTTTAAATCAATCCAAAGGTTTCATTGTCGGGAACAATATTACTTCTCTGATAGAATCAGAGTTAGTTAAGAGCATTACTGCTCTATCAATGCCGATGCCCATACCGCCTGTTGGAGGCATACCATATTCCATAGCGGTTAAGAAATCTTCATCAAGCATCTCTGCCTCATCATCGCCTCTTTCACGAAGTTCGAGTTGTTTCATAAAGCGCTCGCGCTGAACGATTGGGTCGTTAAGCTCGGAATAAGCGTTTGCAAGCTCGCTATGGCAAACGAAAAGCTCAAATCTCTCGGTAAGGCGCGGGTCTTCCGGTGAAGCCTTAGTTAAAGGAGATACCTCAACAGGATACATAGTTATAAATGTTGGCTGAATAAGTTTTTCTTCAACCTTCTGGTCAAAACAAGCATAAAGCGCATTGCCCCAGGTTTTATCAGCAGTATCGGCAAGCTCAACACCGATAGATTTTGCAGCTTCAACAGCTTCAATATCATCAGTTATAGCGCCGAAATCAATTCCTGCATATTCTTTAACGGCATCAACCATTGTAAGCCTTCTCCAACCGGGAGTAAGGTCTATTTCCTCGCCAAGCCACTCAACCTTATATGAGCCAAGAATTTCCTTAGCAGCGCCCGAAATGATGCCCTCGGCAATATCCATCATATCGTGGAAATCAGCATAAGCCTGATATAGTTCAACAGTTGTGAACTCAGGGTTATGTTTAGGGTCCATTCCCTCGTTTCTGAAAATTCTTCCTATCTCATAAACCCTGTCCATTCCTCCGACAATAAGTCTTTTAAGAGGAAGCTCGGTTGCTATTCTCATATACATAGGAATATTAAGGGTGTTATGATGGGTAACAAAAGGACGGGCAGCAGCACCGCCAACAATTGTATTAAGAACGGGGGTTTCAACCTCGATATAATTCATATCATCAAGATATTTTCTCATAAACTTAATGAACTTAGAACGAATAACGAAATTGCGCTTAACATTCGGGTTCATTATAAGATCAACATATCTCTGACGGAAACGAAGGTCGTTATTAGTTAAACCGTGGAACTTCTCAGGAAGCGGAATCAAAGACTTTGAAAGCAAAGTAATTTCTTTAGCATGGATAGAAATTTCCCCCGTCTGAGTTTTGAAAACAAAGCCCTCGACACCAACGATATCACCGATATCCCACTTCTTAAAAGCGGCATAAACATCCTCGCCAACATCATCACGGCGAACATAAAGCTGAATTTTACCACTGTTATCGCTAAGGCCAACAAAGCTTGCCTTACCCATAATTCTGCGGGCAACAATTCTTCCTGCAACCTTAACAGTTTTACCCTCGAACTCTTCAAAATTTGATTTAATAGTTTCAGAATCGCTGTTAAAATCAAACTTAGTAATAGCAAAGGGGTTGTTTCCTGCCTCTTTCAAAGCGGAAAGTTTTTCTCTTCTAAGACGAAGAATTTCGTTAAGTTCCTTTTCCGTTTCAACATTCTTAATATTATTTTCTTGCATTTTATATCACCGCTTATTTGCAGATTTCAACAATCTTTAATTTAAATTCACCGCCGGGAGCTTCAACAATAACCTCGTCCCCAACCTTTTTACCGAGAAGCGCCCTTCCAACAGGAGAATCGTCCGAAATTTTGCCGTTTCTGGGATCTGCCTCGGTTGAGCCGACAACACGGTATTCACTCTCATCGCCGTATTCCTCGTCAAGCACCTTAACCTTAACTCCGATTACAACGCTTTTAGCCTTACCTTTAATATCCTCAATAATTTCAACATTTTTGAGCATTGCCTCAATTTCAACAATTCTTGCCTCAATTTTTGCCTGCTCGTTCTTTGCCTCATCATATTCGCTGTTTTCAGAAAGGTCGCCGTAACCACGAGCCACCTTGATTTTTTCGGCAATATCCGCGCGTCCCTGAGTCTTTAACATTTCAAGTTCGTCCTGAATTTTTTTAAGACCGTCAGGAGTGAGTTTAATGACTTTTGCCATTTTAAAATACCTACCTTTGATTTATTGATTTTGAAAGGTCGCGAAATTAACATACGAAGTGTATTATATATTCAAAACTTAAATATGTCAAGAAAACAATTTTCGTTAATATATTATATGTTACAAAACGAAGAATAATTTTGGATATTTTTCACTGAACAAAATACAAGCCGCACAGCTTTAAAAACCTGTGCGGACTTATTATCAATCCTTTAAAGCTCTCTCCAACCAAACGAAACCGAAATCCAAAGCATCAAACATTGAAGTTTTTACGGTTTCTTTTACAATTCTATCCTTTTCAGCAAGCTGGATATCACTTTTAAGAAGCTGAACACTAACCTTATCGGGAATTTCATTCTCCCCTTCTTTCTTGGAAGAAAGAATTGTGAACTTAACAACGAAAGGTTCAGCCATATCGCCATAATAGATTTCATTACCGCTTCTAACTAAAGGTTTATCTTTATAAGTTAAAAAATTATTTTCTGCCATTACTTTTCTCCTTATAGGCAAAGTGAATAAAATTCTGCCTGTAAATATTATAATAGAAGTATAAACCATAAATTTTGTTATGTCAAGAGCAATAATTGTTGACTTTTGGCGAAAATTTCAGTAATATAATATTTGTAGAAATTTGGATTTTTGGAGGAAATCATTTTGGAAAATTCGCAAAAAACTATGGAAACGATTGTTGCTCTCGCTAAAGGCAGAGGTTTTGTTTACCCCGGCAGCGAAATCTACGGCGGTCTTGCTAATTCTTGGGATTACGGCCCCTTAGGCGTTGAGCTTAAAAACAATATTAAAAAAGCTTGGTGGAAAAAATTCGTTCAGGAATGCCCTTATAATGTTGGACTTGACAGTGCTATTCTTATGAACCCTGAAACCTGGGTAGCTTCGGGACATTTGGGTGGCTTCTCTGATCCTCTTATGGACTGCAAAAACTGCAAAACAAGACACAGAGCAGATAAGCTCATTGAAGATTATGTTGCTGAAAACGGTCTTTCTGATAACCCCGCTGCTATGAGTGATGAGGAAATGATGGCTTATATCCGTGAGCACAAAATTTCGTGTCCGCACTGTGATTCAACCGATTTCACCGATATCAGAAAGTTTAATCTTATGTTCAAAACCTTCCAGGGTGTTACTGAGGACAGTACCTCTACTTTATATCTTCGCCCTGAAACTGCTCAAGGTATTTTCGTTAACTTCAAGAATATCGCAAGAACAACCCGTAAAAAAGTTCCTTTCGGAGTTGCCCAAATCGGTAAATCCTTCCGTAACGAAATCACTCCCGGAAACTTCATTTTCCGTATCCGTGAGTTTGAACAGATGGAACTTGAGTTCTTCTGTAAACCCGGTACCGACCTTGAATGGTTTGATTTCTGGCGTTCATACTGCCGAGACTGGCTTCTTAATTTAGGTCTTGATGAAAATAGCCTCAGACTTCGCGATCATGATAAAGATGAGCTTTGCTTCTATTCTAAGGCAACAACCGACTTTGAATTTCTCTTCCCATTCGGTTGGGGTGAATTATGGGGTGTTGCTGACCGTACCGATTACGACTTGACTCAGCACGCCGAGCATTCGGGCGAGGCTATGGAATACTTCGACCCCGAAACCAACGAAAAATATATTCCTTATGTTATTGAACCTTCTTTGGGTGCAGACCGTGTTCTTTTAGCTTTCCTTTGCAATGCTTATGATGAGGAAACCGATGAAAAGGGCGATAAAAGAGTTGTTATGCGTTTCCATCCCGCACTTGCTCCCTTTAAGGCTGCAGTTCTCCCACTTTCCAAAAAGCTTTCAGATAAAGCTTTAGAGGTTTACACAGAGCTTGCTAAATACTTCCCTGTTGATTTTGATGAAACCGGTTCTATCGGCAAGCGTTATCGCAGAGAAGATGAAATTGGAACTCCTATCTGTATCACCTATGACTTTGATTCTCTTGAGGATGACTGCGTAACCGTTCGCGACAGAGATACTATGGAGCAAAAGCGTATTGCTATTTCCGACCTTAAAAATTACATTGAAAAGGCTATCGAATTTTAGGATATTTGTTTCACTAAGAGGTAAGGAGAAAAAGAAATGACACAAATACTGGTTATGACTGCTATGCTTCTCGGCGGACTCACCTTTTTCCTTTATGGAATGAATGTTATGTCGGGCGGTCTGGAGCAGATGGCAGGCGGCGGACTTGAAAAGACAATGAATAAGGTTGCAGCAAACGATTTTTCAGGCTTTTTTTTAGGTGCCGGAATAACCGTTGCTATTCAGTCCTCTTCCGCTTTTACTGTTATGCTCATTGGACTTGTAAACTCTGGTATCCTTGATTTTTCTAATACTTTTGGAATGATAATGGGATCTAACGTTGGAACAACCCTTACCGCTTGGTTGCTGAGTCTTATCGGTATTGGTGAGGGCAACTTCTTTATCACACTTTTACAGCCCATGACCTTTGCTCCTATCTTAGCATTTATCGGTATTGTTATGCAGATGATTAGTAAGTCTGATAAAAAACAAAAGTTAGGCACTATCTTTATCGGCTTTGCTATTCTTATGTTTGGTATGGACCTGATGAGCGAATCAATGAGCTCAGTCCGTTCCATTGATGGTTTTGATACATTCCTTGCAACCCTTAAAAGCCCAATAATAGCACTACTTATTTCAACAATTTTTACAGGTGTTATTCAGTCCTCAGCTGCTACTATAGGTATTGTTCAGGCATTGGCGCTTGCAGGCGGTATTACCTGGGAAATGGCTATTCCGTTGGTACTTGGAGCTAATATAGGCACCTGCGTTACTGCCCTTATTTCTTCAGTTGGTACTAACAAAAATGCCAAAAGAGTTGTTGTTATGCATTTCTCAGTAAATGTTTTCGGCTCAATACTTTGTATGATAATTATGTACGCTATGAGAGCTTTTGGAATTCAAATTCTTTCTGCCGAAATTGCTATGGTTGGCGTTGCTGTTATTCATACATTATTTAACTTTATCAACACAATTATTTTACTTCCTATTAAAAAGCTTATTATCAAATTCTGTACCGTTGTTGTTAAGGATAGCGACAATGAAAAACATCATACCGTTTTCTTGGACGAGCGTATTTTCCACAACACTCCCCTTGCTATTTCCGAGTGCCACAGACTTTGTGAAGAAATGGCAGAGCACGCAAGAGAATCGCTAATTAAGGCCATCGGTGTTTTCGAAACCTATGACGCTAAGATAGTTGATTATATTCGTGAGAAAGAAAATCTCATTGATAAATATGAGGACAAGCTCGGTACATATCTCGTTAAAATCAGTAATAATGACCTCACCGAAAGCAGTTCTCACAGTGTTGCCCGTATGCTTCACAGTATAGGCGACTTTGAGCGTATCGGCGACCATGCCCTTAATATCTGCAAGGTAGCTGAAGAAATGCATTCAAAGAATGTTACCTTCTCTAATGAAGCTATGAAAGAAATCAAGGTTATCACTAACGCAGTTAACGAAATTATTAACCTTACAATAGACTCATTTATTGATGATAATATTGAATTAGCTTCTAAGGTTGAACCGCTTGAACAGGTTATCGATAAGCTTAAAAAAGAACTCAAATCAATGCATATCAACCGCTTGCAAAGCGGAAACTGCACTATTGAGCTTGGTTTTATCTTTAATGATTTGCTTGCAAATTATGAAAGAATTTCCGACCATTGCTCAAACATTGCGGTTTATACAATGCAGTTGCCCTCTGATAAGCTTGATGCTCATAAATATCTCAATAGAATCAAATCTGCTTCTGTGGGTGAATTTATTGATGATTATAATATGTATGAAAGTAAATATAGATTAAATTAAATTTAAAGCCTTTGATTTTTCAAAGGCTTTAAAAAATTTTAAAAAATTCATAATTTGTTATTATTTTCCTGATATAATAATATAAAACACTATGAAAGGAATCTTATATGCTCAAACTTAAAAGTATTGTTAAGGAATATAAAACGGGCGATACAATTGTTCAAGCTCTTAAGGGGATTGACATTGAATTCAGAGAGAATGAGTTTGTATCAATTTTAGGACCTTCAGGTTGCGGAAAAACAACCCTTCTTAATATTATCGGCGGTCTTGACAGATATACGAACGGTGATTTATTTATTAACGGCAAATCAACCAAGGAATTTCGCGATAAAGATTGGGATAACTACCGAAACCATTCAATAGGCTTTATTTTCCAAAGCTACAACCTTATCCCACATCAGACAGTTCTTTCTAATGTTGAATTAGCGCTTACTCTTTCGGGAGTTTCTAAGTCCGAGCGCAAAAGAAGAGCACTCGAAGCACTCGATAAGGTAGGCTTATCGGACCAAGTTCATAAAAAGCCTAATCAGATGTCGGGCGGTCAGATGCAAAGAGTTGCCATAGCCCGTGCTCTTGTTAACAACCCGGATATTCTTTTGGCAGACGAGCCAACAGGAGCGCTTGACAGCGAAACTTCGGTTCAGATTATGGAGCTTTTGAAGGAAATTGCCAAAGATAAGCTCGTTATTATGGTTACCCATAACCCCGAGCTTGCCGAGCAGTATTCTACAAGGATTATCCGCCTTTTAGATGGTAAGATAACAGATGATTCAATGCCTTTTACTGCGGAACAAGAAGAAAATATTAAGGAAATTTCAAAAAAGCGTCCCTCCATGTCCTTTTTAACAGCACTTTCCCTTTCGCTTAATAATCTTCTCACCAAGAAAACCCGAACAATTCTCACCTCTTTTGCAGGTTCTATCGGTATAATCGGTATTGCCCTTATATTAGCCCTCTCAAGCGGTGTTAATGCTTATATTGTTCGTGTTGAAGAGGAAACCCTATCAAGTTATCCGATAACCATAGAGCAAGCAGGAATGGATATGAGTAGTCTCGCCAATGACCTTATGGGAAATAATATGAATGTTTTTGACAAGGATGCCGAAAAAATATATTCAAACAATATTATGACCGAAATGATGAGTGCTATGATGAACGGCATCTCGGCAAATAATCTCAAGGATTTCAAGGCTCATATCGAGAAAACCGATGACTTCAAGGAATATACTAGCAATATAGAATATGGATATTCTACTACAATGAATATCTACACACTTGACGGGAAACACATAAATCCAAATCAGGTTTTCAATAAGATAACCGGCAGTATGGGTATGGGCGAAAATTCAATGGCTATGTCAAGCCCGATGATGAACACAGAGGTTTGGCATCAGTTGTTTGATGATAATGAATTTTTAAAAAAGCAGTATGATGTTATTGCAGGAAAAATGCCCGAAAATTATAATGAGGTTGTTCTTGTTGTTAACAGCAGAAATCAAATAAGCGATTATACCCTTTATTCTTTAGGTCTTAAAGACGATAAAGAACTTGAGGAAATGATTGAAAAGCTTAAAAATGGCGAAAAGGTAACGGCTACTGAACACGCCGAATATACCTTCCAAGAAATTTTAGACTTGAAATTCAAATTGCTTATTAACAGCGATTATTTTGAGAAACAGGAAAACGGCACGTGGGCAGACAAAACAAAAGATGAGCTTTATATCCAGTCAAAGCTAAACAGTGCCGAAGAAATCAAGGTTGTTGGTATCCTCAGGCCTGCTGAAGCATCTGTTAACGATGAAACGAGTGGATTTATCGGCTATAAAAAAGAGCTTATGGAAAAGCTTATAAATTCTGTTAACGAAAGTGAAATAGTTAAAGCTCAAAAGGCCGATGAAACCAGGAATGTTTTAACAGGTCTTCCTTTTGAAAACCATTTTGATAATATGGATTTCAATGGTCTTAAAATGTATATCTCAACCCTTCCCGCAACCGAACAGCAAGGCTACAATGCATATATTGCTCAGATGCTCCAAAGTGGTATGAGTGAAGAACAAATAACCGAAAAATTTGTTGAGGCTATGAAGGCGCAAAGCAACGATGCCACCTATGAAGGAAATCTTGCTTTAATGGGCGTTTCGGATTTAAGTAATCCTGTTAAAATAAATATTTATCCCAAGGATTTTGAAGCAAAAGAAACTATAGCAAATTTAATAAGCGATTATAATAATACTGTTAAAGAAAGCGAAAAAATCACATATACCGATTATGTTGGTCTGATGATGTCCTCGGTTACAACTATTATAAATGCGATTAGTTATATTCTTATTGCTTTTGTTAGTATATCTCTTGTTGTTTCTTCAATTATGATAGGAATTATCACCTATATCTCGGTTCTTGAAAGAACTAAAGAAATCGGTATTCTCAGAGCTATGGGCGCTTCCAAAAAGGATATTTCAAGAGTTTTCAATGCAGAAACTCTGATTGTTGGTTTCACAGCAGGTGCTATCGGAATTGGCGTTACCCTCTTAATGCTGATACCGATTAACGCTATTATAAAATCACTAACCGATATCGGCGGTCTCGCAGTTCTTCCTTATCAGGGAGCTGTGGTCTTGGTTATTATCAGTATGTTGTTAACCTTTATTGCGGGTCTTATCCCCTCTAAAATTGCCGCAAAAAAAGACCCAGTTACAGCGCTTAGAACTGAATAAAACAAAAATAGAAAAGGAAACGGAAAATTCCGTTTCCTTTTTTATTTTAAAAATTTATTATAACCTTCGCCATATCTTACACATCGGGAAACTCGGCTTAAAGTTGCTGAAGAAATATCGCAACTCTCAGTTACCTGCTGATAGGTTTTACCCTCAATTAAGAGCTTTGCAGCGGCAATTCTTTGTGCCATCTGCTCAATTTCCTTAACTGTGCATAAATCCTCGAAAAGCATTTCGCAGTCCTTTGCGGTTTCAAGGGAAGCAATAAGCTCAAATAATTCCTTAATCAATGGATTATCCTTTTTCATTTAATCCACCTTATTTAAAAAGTTCTTGGTTTTTGAAGATTTAGGATTTTCGAAAACCTCTTCGGGTGTTCCTATTTCCTCAATTACTCCATCAGCCATAAAGATAACCTTATCAGATACCGAATGAGCAAATTCCATCTCGTGAGTTACAACTATCATAGTACTATCACTGCTTTTGAGGTCTCTTATAACCCTTAGAACCTCCCCCGTAAGCTCGGGGTCTAAAGCCGATGTCGGCTCGTCAAAACAAAGAATATCGGGTTTTAACGCCAAGGCTCTAGCTATTGCCACTCGCTGTTGCTGACCTCCCGAAAGCTGACAGGGATAGTTTTCTATCTTTTCAGAAAGACCGACTCTATCTATCAGAGCTAACGCTTCCTCTTTTATCTGTTCGGGTGTTCCTCTTTTTAAAAGAGTTGGCGCTAGGGTTATGTTCTCAAGAACATTATATTGCGGGAAAAGGTTGAAGGACTGGAAAACAAGGCCGAAATGAAAACGGTTCTCTCCTATTTGTGCCTCAGTAAGCTTTTTATCAGCTGATGCATCAAAAATAGTTTTTCCATTAACACAGATAATTCCTTCATCAGCAGTTTCAAGAAAGTTTAGGCAACGAAGAAGGGTTGTTTTACCGCTTCCCGAAGAACCGATTATCGATAAAACCTCGCCCTTTTCAAGAGAAAAACCAATGCCTTTCAAAACCTCGGTTTTGCCAAAGCTTTTTTTAATGTTTTTAACCTCTAAAACAGGCATATCTTTCCCCTCCTTAATTAAAATAACTCATCTTCTTTTCAATATATCCGAAAAGAAGGGTTAAACCACCGCAGAAAATAAGGAAATAAACCCCTGTAAAGAACAAGGGCCAGATTAGTCCCTTACCCGCAAAACGCTCTGCCGCAAGCAGAATTTCGCCAACAGCAATAACACGGGCCAAAGATGTGTCCTTAACAAGTGTTATAATTTCATTACTCATAGGAGGCATTATTCTTTTGATAACCTGTAAAAGAATAACCTTAAAAAAGATTTGAGATTTTGAAAGTCCCAAAACCTGTCCCGCCTCATACTGACCCTTAGAAATGCTTTCAATGCCGCCTCTGAAAATTTCGGAAAAATAGCAAGCGTAATTTATCACAAATGCAACAAGCGCCGCTAACATTCTGTTTCGCATAGGCACGCCGAAAACAAGTCCCGGAACATAAAAGACAACAAACAGCTGAAGCATAAGAGGAGTTCCTCTTATGCACCAGACAATAACCTTTATTAACATACTTAACGGCTTGAATTTTGACATCGAGCCGAAACTGATAATTAAGCCCAGAGGAATAGAAAAAAGCAGGGTTTCAATGAAAAGCCTGCAATTTTCTAAAAATCCCTCAGCCAAGCTTAATGCTACTTGCTGAAAAGTCATTATTTATTAAACCTCTTAAATTATTTGGATTTAACAACCTTAACCTGTTTGTTCTGCATATAAGGAATAGAAATGCTCATATTTTCTTCTCTCTCAGGAGTGATGGTCATACCGTTCCATATGCAGTCGATATTCTTAGCAGCAAGCTCGGTTTCCTTAGCAGCCCAGCTGATTTCCTGGAACTTAGCCTTAACGCCAAGCTCTTCACAAACAGCCTTAGCAAACTCGGTTTCAAAACCAATAAGCTCGCCATCCTCATTCTCATAGTTCATAGGAGCAAAATATGTAATACCGATAACAAGCTCGCCCTTATCCATAACATATTTATAATCGGAATTTTCTTCAGCCTCTTTGAAAGCATCGCTCTCTTTTTCGCCCAAAAGAATTTCATCAAGCTTATAGGTTTCAGCAATATCCTCAAGCTTACCGTCATCCTTTAATTTGCGGATAATCTCGTTAACCTTAGCGGTAAGGTCAGAGCCTTTTCTGAAAGCAATACCATACTCCTCAGGAGCATAACCCTCGCCCTCAACAACTAAAGCTTCATAGTCAGTGCCTTCGCCGATAGAACCGATAGACATTACATAGTCAACAATAGCAGCATCTGCAGTGCCGGCGTTAACCTCCATAAGAGCCTTTGCCTGAGTATCAACAGCGGTATATGTATAATCTGCAAATTCCTTATCGGTTGTTGCAACACTCTCACCTGCTGATTCCTTTTCTGCAACTATAATCTTCTCCTGACCGCAAGCAGCGAAGCAGAAAACCATAGCCAAACATAAGATAATTGCCAATAACTTTTTCATTTTGATTTCTCCTTAAAATTTTTTATGAGACTATTATACTTTATTAAGATAAAGTTGTAAAGTGTTTTTTGAAAAATTTCAAAAATTTTTTTCAAATTCTATTCACGGTAGAGTTTAAAAAAATTCAATAGAATTCATAATCATAACAGTAGTTTGATATTTTTGGTAGTTGAATTTATAATTTTATAAAACTTGAAAGGATATGTCTTAATGAAAATAGTTACTGATTCTTCGGCTGACAGAATTGTTCTTAAATCTATTGATTTTGCTACTGCGCCATTGAAAATTATAACCGATGAAAAAGAATATTTAGATGATATTAACTTAGATGTTGAGGATATGGTTGAAGCCTTACTTAAATATTCAGGCAAATCTTCAACCTCTTGCCCTAACCCTGAGGATTGGCTAAATGCATTCGGCGATGATGAAGAAATCATCTGCATAACAATAACCGCCACTCTTTCAGGGAGCTATAATGCCGCCTGTATCGCCAAGGAAATTTACGAGGAGAAATATCCAGATAGAAAAGTATTTGTTTTCAATTCTTTATCAACAGGCCCCGAAATGAAGCTTTTAATAGAAAAGATTGTTTCGCTTAGAGATAACGGAAAACCCTTTGAAGATATATGTGAGGGCTTAACAGAATATTCGAAATCAACCGCGCTTATTTTTATGCTTGAATCAATGCGAAACCTTGCAAATAACGGAAGGGTCAGCAAATTAGCTTCGAAAGCAGCCGGTATTCTAGGTATTAGAGCTGTTGGAAAAGCAAGTGCTAAAGGCGACTTGGAACTCCTTGATAAATGCAGAGGTCAAGATAAGGCGATAGCCTCAATTATTAAAACTATGAAGAATTTGGGTTATTCTGGCGGTAAGGTTAGAATTGCAAATTGTCTTAACGAAAAAGGCGCCAAAAAATTAAAGGAACTAATTCTTTCGGATTTTAAAAATGCCGATATTGAAATATATTCTTGCGGCGGACTTTGCAGTTTTTATGCTGAAAAAGGCGGATTATTAATCGGTTTAGAGAAATAGGTTTACAAAACGGCTCTTTATTTCTTTTTATTTAAAAAGGAATAAGGAGTTGTTTTTTATGCTTATATGCAAAACCTGTGGTGCAGAATTTAATGAAACCGAATTTATAACCGAAGCTCACGGTCTTGAATTTCCGCCTTACGAAAAAATTGCTGTTTGCCCTTTTTGCAATTCTTCATCGGTTGAGGAAAAGGTAGTTACCCATTGCCGTTGTTGCGGGGCAAGGCTTGAACTGAACGAAAATGGGTATTGCTCTGCAACCTGCAAGGAAAGGGGCGAAAAATTAAGGCTTAAAGAACTTAAAAGAAAAAGAGAGCGGTTTAATTCACCTATAAATGAAATCTTAAGAAAATGCGATGAATATAACAGGCAAAATAAAACACATTACAGTTACGGACAGTATGTTGCCTTAATTGTTCCAAACTCGGGAGGTAAAAAATGCAAGAAAAAAAGAAATACCTAAACTGCTATCTAACCCAAGAGGCTCTGATAAAAAGATATTCAAAAATGATCTTGATAAATCCCGAAAATAAAGATTATTACAACCAAAAAATTTCAAATGCAAAAAGCTTAAGAAAAGATATTGAAAATAAAATTGCTTTAGTTGATGATAATATCCTTTGCGAAATTTTATACCAAAAATATGTTTTAGGTAGAACGCTTGAAGATATTTCATATATTATAAACTACAGTAAACGCCACACCGAGAGGTTACATATTAAAGCACTGGAAAAATTTAATGTATAATTCCCTCTTTACATTTTAAAGGGTTGGGAGTATAATAATTTTAGAACAGTTGTTCGGGGAGGCGGAAAAGATGAAAGACAGAATTATTCTTCATTCAGACCTTAATAATTTTTTTGCCTCTGTTTCCTTACTTTTTAATCCAACCCTTAAAAATATGCCTGTTGCGGTTTGCGGTGATAAGGAAAACCGCCATGGCATTGTTCTTGCAAAAAATGAAATTGCCAAAAGTTACGGCGTTAAAACTGCCGAAGCAATTTTTGAAGCTAAAGCTAAATGTCCCGAGCTTATAACCCTCCCCTCTTTGATGGATAAATATAAGGAGTATTCTAAAAAGGTTCACAAGATTTATCAAAGATATACCGATATGATAGAGCCCTTTGGAATAGATGAATGTTGGCTTGATGTTACGGGTAGCACTATTCTTTTCGGTAGCGGTGAAGAAATTGCTCATAAAATCAGAACAGATATAAAAAAGGAATTGGGACTTACTGTTTCGGTTGGAGTGAGCTTTAATAAAATTTTTGCGAAGCTTGGCTCTGATATAAAAAAGCCTGATGCAGTAACGGTTATTTCGCGTGAAAATTTCAAACAAAAAGTTTGGCCTCTTCCCATTTCCGATTTACTTTTCGTTGGAAGAAAAACCTGCGAAAAGCTAAAAGGCAACGGCATTCATACCATCGGCGATTTAACCATTTGTGATGATGTAACTTTGAAAAGACTCCTCGGTAAAAATGGTTTAGACCTTAAAAAATATGCTTTGGGAGAGGATGACTCCCCCGTTTCAGTGTATGGTGCTGATGAAAAACCCAAAAGTATCGGAAAATCTATAACATGCGGTAAAGACTTTTGTGATAACGAATCGGTTTGGAAAGCTTTTCTTGAATTTTCTCAGCATATTTGCGATACATTAAGAGAAAATGAATTATATGCAGGCGGAGTTCAGGTACATATCAGAACCGCCTCTTTAAATGTTAGAGAATTCAGCCATTCCTTTAATGATTTTACCAATAGTTCCCTACTTTTTGCAAAAAAAGGCTTTGAGCTTTTTTGCAAGAATTATACCTTCGGCGAGCCATTGCGCTCTGTTGGACTGAGAGCTATTAACCTTAAAACCGAAGCAAACGCTATTCAACAGGATATTTTCGGCAACGATATAAAACAAGAAGAAATAGAAAAAATCGAAGATTCGGTTTATAAACTTAGAAAAAAATATGGCGAAGAAAGTATTAAAAGAGGAACTGTTATCGAATGATTTACTTTACAAATTCCTAAATATTATATATAATGAGATTGATGTTTTTATCAATCTCATTTTTTGAGGTGCTATATGTCTAACAAATATAATATAAACGGTTTTGAAATAAGGATGAGTGATGAATTATATTCGAATTCATCAAGAGATATCTATTCGAACTCCAACAGAGATATTTCATCAAGCACAAACCGTAACCCAAACCCTAAAAAGAAAAAAAGGAAACGCAAAAGCAAAGTTAAAAAGACCGTATTAGTTATTCTAAGTCTTCTATTTGTTCTTTGTATCGGTTTTTATATCTATGGTTATTCACTTCTTAGTAAAATCGAAAGAAAACCCTTGGACGAAGAAGACCTAGGGATTACAACCTCAGATTATAACGGGGTTAAAAATATAGCCCTTTTAGGACTTGATACAAGGTCAGATAATAATACAGGCCGTTCGGACGCTAATGTTATTTTAACAATAGATAAGCGGCACGGTAAGATTAAGTTAACCTCTATTGCCAGAGATTCGAGAATGGCAGTTGCAGGGCACGGTATGGACAAGCTGACCCACGCCTATGCATACGGAAAATCACAACTCAGTGTTAAAACCCTTAACCAGAATTTAGGGCTTGAGATTACCGATTATGTTACAATGAATTTCTTTGAGCTTGCAAGGATTATCGACTTTATGGGTGGTGTTACCCTTGATGTTGATGAAGCCGAGTTTAAGGAGCTTAACTCTTATGTAATACCAACAACCGATTTCGGCGACCTCAATTGCCCAAAACTCGAGTCTGCAGGCGTTCAGGTGCTAAACGGCGCTCAATCGGTTTGCTATGCGAGAATAAGGCATACCGATGGCGATATTGAACGCGGAAACAGACAAAAAGAGGTTTTAACCGCTATGTTTGCAAAGGTTAAAACTATGAACCCTTTAAAGCTTCCCGAGCTTGCAAGTATGGTTGTTGAGGAATGCGAAACCTCCCTTTCAACCAACGATATTATTTCTATGGGGTTATGGGCAGTGCTATCAACCCCAAAATTTGAACAGCTAAGTATTCCAAACGATAATGTTAAGGGTGTTGGTAAGACAATAGGCGGTGCTTGGTGTTATGTTTATGACCTCAAAGCTGCCGAACAGGAGATTAAAGACTTTATTTTTGAAGAAAACTATTATTCCCCTAAGGAAGTTCAAAAAAGACTTGAGGAAGAAAATAAAGAATAATTTTAAAGCGGACTAAAATGTCCGCTTTTTTCTTTGTTAAAAACTTGACAAATAGAAAATATATGCTATAATTAAATAAAAAGTGTTTCATTTGAGACAGATTTTGAGGAATATATGATTAAAAAAGATGAATTTTTTCTACTTAAAGGTTTAGAGGATATCGAAAAAGAGGAATTATTATCCCTCTTCCCCGAGCCTCAGAAATTTAAAAAAGGCGATATTATTTATTCCGCCGAAAAATTCTCAAATGCAATAGGTTTTATAAAAAGCGGAAAGGCTGAGGCTATCGGTTCGGGCGATAAGTCCCTTCTTATGAAAACCTTTGATGAAGGAACGAGCTTTGGTGCCGCCGCAGTTTTTAATAATGATGAAAAATATGTTAGTACTATTAAGGCTAAAACCGATATGGAAATCATCTTCCTTTCTGAAAATTTTTTAATAGAGATTTTTAAGAGGTTTCCAAAAACAGCAACTAACTATATCTCTTTTCTCTCGGATAAAATTCGTTTTCTCAACAAAAAATTAAGCTTGCTTTCTTGCAGTAATACCG
Source organism: Acutalibacteraceae bacterium (assembly GCA_045543715.1). Taxonomy (GTDB): domain Bacteria; phylum Bacillota; class Clostridia; order Oscillospirales; family Acutalibacteraceae; genus UBA737. The sequence continues at coordinate 383 of JAZPXP010000125.1, read as the reverse complement.
AGGATACTGTTTTTAACTATATTATAAGTATTGCTGATAAGGATAATATTTCAAATCTGCCAAAGAGTATGACCGCACTTTCAAAAATGCTTGGCATCAGCAGAGCCTCTCTCTACAGAAGCCTAGAGGATTTAGAGAATAAAGGTTATATTTCAAGGCAAGAAAATAAGGTAAAGGTGATTAATTATGAAAAAAATTCTTAGTTTGGTATTGGCGCTCCTTTTGGTATTAGGTCTTACCGCTTGCGGCGAACCCAAAGAGCCCACAATTGAAAAGCTTGATGTTACTGCAAATGTTTTTGCCATCAAGGGACCAACAGGTGTTGGTATGGCTCCCCTAATGGATAAGGCTGAGAAAAACGAAGGCCTGCTTAATTATAAATT
>JAZPXP010000124.1:0-5371 GCA_045543715.1 Acutalibacteraceae bacterium | reverse complement strand
GCTAACCTTGTCTTCCAAGGCTATGAGGGAGATGGAATTACTAACGGCGAATATATTAACTACGGCAAGGATAAGGTTCAGATTTTCAACTTCAAAGATAGTGAAGCAAGCGGTAAATACTTTGGTATCAAGGTTTATGAAACAGGAAAGGGAGCTTCCACTGCTCAGCTTGATATAACCGATGTTCAGATTTTCGGCCAAGAGAGAATCTATAATATGACTTCAGGTGTTCATTACACCGAAAGCGAGTATAATGCCCTTGGCATGAATCTATTGTTAGGTAAGAAGGCTTTTAGAGTTCGTAATAACGGAACTGTTCAGGCAACTTATACAGATGATACTTTAAAGATGACCGATGGTAAGTTTGGTCAATTTATGAGTGTATCTGAGTATAAGGATGACGGCGCTTACGATATTATGTATGTTATTGATGAGGATACTCCTTATACTATCAATAAGTTCTTCCTTTCGGGTATTTCCAATCCAAAGAACTGGAATGAGCAGTGGTTCACCGCTAAATATGAGATTTATGCTTCTGTTGAATTAGATGATATCTTCGCACCTGAAAGTAAGATATACGATTATGATTTCGAGAGAGACGGTCTTTCAAGATGGCAGATTGTTAATTTTGATAAAGAAATTAATGCTTGCTATATCGCAATCCGCGTTATAGATTCAACTGCTTACAACGAGGATCAGGTTGGTGTTCGTATTGAAGAATTCGGTCTTTACGGCGAAAAGGCAGATATTGATTATCAGCCCACAAACTTAGCTTCTTACTTGCCCGTTAGCGCATACCTTACTGATGCTAACGGTAAAACAGAAGCAGTTAGCGATAAGGACTTTACCGTTAAAGAGAATATCTATATCAGTGATAGCGAGGCTTCAACCGTTGCAGACTTCACAACTGATGGCAAAAGACTAGATTTAGTATTCAATCTCTGCAACGATGCGGAGCTTAGTGCAATCAAGGTATTAGCAGAGAGTAGCAAGCTTTCCTATAATGTTTATGCTGCATTGGATATCGGCAAGGTTTGGGATAACTCTTCTTTGATTGCCACCTATAACGGTTCTGATACTCCGTTTAGCGTTGGAGAAGATGAAGAGCTTCTCACAGCCAGATATATCCGCGTTTCCTTTGCAGGTACTAACGGTAACAAGATAACCGTTAAGGATATTCAGGTTATAGGTCTTGAAAATCAGTTGCTCAAGCATAAGGCTATCTCTCGTTCGCTCGGGGCAACCAACGCAAGCGTATTCGCAAGAGACCTTAAGACCAATGAGTGCACCTATGATAATTTCCAGTTAGGCGGAGCATTATTCGATTCGGATTACTATGGCGCCGCTATGACCTATGTTGGTGTTCTCGGACAGTCTACTGCTAATGTTATGGTTAACCTTGGCGGTCTTAAGAATATTGATGAAATCAATATTTATTTCACAAGACATATGACCAGAAACCATCCGTTAGAGCTTAAGATTTATGCTTCCAACACCTATGAAGGCGCTATGGATTTTAATGCTGAACCGTTGGCAACCTTTACAGGACTTCCTAAAGAAGGTAAATATTCTATCAGCTTTAAGCCTATGCTTGCCCGTTATGTTCGTATCGAGGTTACTAAGAACAATTATAACCCCGCTACAGGTGAGGGCGACTTCGTAAGCAAAGAGAATATGACTCTTGCATTCTCCGAGATTGAAATTTTCGGAACAAGTGTTGTTGGTATGCAGACCAGCTTTGAAAGAGACGATATAATGTCCTTCACCGACCCTGAAACCAAGATTACTTGGGAAATCATTCGTGTTGATGAAACTGATATTATAACCTCTGTATATTCTTCCAAGCTTGTAACCTATAAGGCAAGCAACTGGCAGAAGACCTCACTTAACAAATCTCCTTATTATAAGGTTGTTGGAGATAATGTTTACGGTTTTGAGTTCTATGATTTCTTTGGCGAAAAGGTTGAAAACATTGAAGGCAGAGAAATCAGAGTCAAGTTCCCTGTATCAGCAGAATTGCTTGGCGGCAGCTCAATGTTGGGCGATGCTTCTGACCCGTTCAAGATTGAGGCAGTTGAATCAAATGATGGGGATGGCATAGTTTATACAAGCTTTGTATATAAGCCTGATAGCAAGGTTGCATTGTTGGTTGCAACTGATGGTGAAGATGAATATTGGTCAACAATAGGCGAACTTGAAAACTTCCCGACCGATGAGGAAGAAAAAGAAGAAGAGAAAACAGAAGATTCTTCGAATGATTTAGACCTTGAAGACGGTAGTGATTTCTTAGGAGACCAAGAGTTCGAAGAAGGCGAAACCATCTCTTCTAAAACAAAAACCACAAAGCGAATTATTAAAACTGTTGCTCCGCTTTGGCTCTTGATTCTTGAAGGCGCTGTTGTTTTGCTTTTCCTTGGGGCAATTGTCAGCATTATAGTTCTTCAGGTTATTAAGAATAAAAATAAAAAAGTTATATAAAAAACAGTAATTAAAATAAGTATCCACCCGCTTGATATGCACCAAAAAGTGCCTAACTTTTGGAGTTTACTCAGGTAACGGGTGGATATTTGTTTTTAAATTGATGCTAAAGCATACCGATGAAATTGCAGTTTTGTGCAAAGAAAGTAGAAAAAAAGAGAAAGAATATATTGACACAGTATGCTTAAATGATGTATAATACACTTGAATAAATATCGGTCTCTATAGTTGACCAAATTTATTATTTATTTCCAAGGAGGAAGCTATGAAAGGCAAAAAAGTGCAGATTATTTTGGGCGCCGTTGCAGTTGTTTTAGCTGCAGCTATTGTTTTTACAACAATAGTTATCGTTAATAGCTACGGCACCAAAACAGTAATCAAAAAGGTTACTACCAAAGGTGAGGTTATAACCGAACATGTTGACGATGAATTCGAAGATTTCCTTGACAATATGATTGGTGATACCACATTTGATGACGGCTTTTGGGATGATTTAATGTCAGATGAAGAAACACCTTCTGATGAGGAACCCGAAGATGTTGTTGACGATATGGACTGGATTGACGATGAAAGCGGTAATGAGGAAGACAAAAAGGTTTATACTTCCAAAATCCAGAAAAACGGTAATAAGGTAGATGGCACTGACCGCGAAATTAACATAAAACTTAACGAAGTAGCGTATGAGGATTATTATGGAACTGGCGGAAATACCTTCCCTGAGCTTCTTTCGGATGACGGTGTTGTTAGAGATTATGACCGCGTTATGTGGGAATTTGAGCGCCATAAATACATACAGTCTAAGATGGGTTACACTCGAAACCTCGTCAATATGGATGCTATAATTACCAACGAGGAAGAAAATCCCCAAAGAGATGATGTTGAAAACAATAAGGACTATCAGAACTATATTGCAGGAAAATATTCCTGGGATAATGATTCTATGGCTTCTTACTGGGAAATGATGGATACATTCAAGACCGCAGGCACCAAGGTTCTTATGAACACAGGTTGGAAGGTTCATACCCGTATTCAAAAATGGTACGGTTCTCATACCCAGCTTGCAGATGGCGCTGCCCCTTATGATATTAAGTCATTTGTCAGAGCTAATGCTTATTGGCTTGTTGAATGCGAATCAAGATACCCTGGTGTAGTGGTTTCTATGTGTTTCGGCAATGAGGTTACTAAAATCGGTTTCTATCAAACTGCTGACTTTGCAATGCAAGATGATTATATTAAGTATAGTCTTGTGCTTTACTCATATATGCAGAAGGCTGTTGATTACATTAAGGAAACAGGTCTTAAGGCATCAAACGGCAAGCTTTATAATGCTAAGAATAGCGAAGGCTTAAAGAACTTCAAGCTTATGGGCGCTGACCAGTCTTTTGGTTATAATAAAGAGCACCTTGATGAATTGCAGTATACTCTTGATAAGGCTATGGGCGAAGATTTCGTGGGCTATGCTAAGCATTATTACTATTATCAAGTCAATGATTCTGGCATAAAGGCTAATTATGACCTTTTATTCGACCAATACTGCAAATGGAATGAACTTTTGTCTAAACCTGTATTCACCCATGAGATGCGTGCCGAATCTCCCGATAGGGACTGGGTTGAAGCCCACTATTCTGCAGAAGACCTTGCAAACACTGCAGATGGTGTTGTTGATTGGGATTTGACCTATGCATCATATTGTATCCTTTCAGCAAATACAGGCTCTAAGGCTTTGAACAAATGGGACTATGGAACATACTATTACCCCGACCCTCTTACCCAAGGTGTTAGTGGAGTTAACGATGTAACAGGTATTGGCGTTATGTTCGGCCTCGGCAAAGGTCTCAGAGATGCAAGAGTTGCAACTAACTATTACCTTGTATCTCTCTATCAGAACTATGTTCCGCATCTTTCGGATGTTTTGAAGGTTAGCTGGACAGGAGAGGATATGCGCGTTTCGGCATTCAAACTTCCTGACGGCAACTACACCTTTGTTGTTGAGGTTAAAGAGGGAGATAGTAACCGCAATATTAAATTTAATTTCGACAAGGCTTTGGATAGCGGTAAAACACTTTACCGTTACACCTTCAATCATGAGCACGGACGCGGTCAAGAGGATGAAACCGTAACAGAAGCTAACAAGCAGTATAACGGTAGTGATTATTATCTTAACGGTGCTGTTATTAACCATGATTCAAGCGCAACTATCAGCGCAGACCGAAAATCCGCTACTGATACAGTAGGTACAGGATATGCTGTTTATATTTATTCGACTAAAGATAATGTTAAAAATGTAACTCTTGAAAAGGTTACTCAGGACTTAGTATTAGCAGACAGCAGAACTGTTGATTTCAATGCTTCTGCAAATTTTGATGCTAATGCTGATATCAAATGGGCTGTTGTTGCATCTGCTAAGCAGAAGGCAGTAGCACCGACTGAAGAACAAATTGAACAGGGCATTGACACCTACATTGAGGTGAAAGATTTAGCTGACAAGGGCTCTATCGACCAGAACGGACTTTATACCGCAGGCGCAGATGCTAAGGCTGGAGATAAAGTTGCAATTGTCGCTTATATCGATGATAACGGCAACGGCAAATTTGATAGAACGAGTGAGACTACCTATGCACTCGGTGTAGTTTACATTAGATAATGAAAGGAGAGGCGATTAAATGAAAAAGCAAGCTAATAAAATCATTGCAATTATTTGCACAGTTGCATTATTACTCTCGGTTGTTAATGTTGGCCTCTTTATAACCGCTTCTTCCGTGGTTCAGACAGCAACATCAGGGTTCACTTCCGATGACAATGGTAGTTATACCAGTGTTTACGGTAAAAACCTTTTGGCAAACACAACATTGACCGCCAATATTGTTGACGGCACTGATGCAGGTAACGCTTT